>CALXJX010000058.1 GCA_944388735.1 uncultured Clostridia bacterium | reverse complement strand
CCCGCCCGGGCCCGGGCCACCGTCAGCTCCTCCAGCAGGGCCCCCAGCTGCATGATAAAGGCCACCTCTCCGGCGGCGAAGATCTCCCCGATGCACACCGAGGCCACCAGGGCGATAGATACCAGCAGGTCGGCCTTGATGTCAAAGGCGGTGACCAGACCGTGAAAGGCCTCCAGCAGGATGGGGACGCCGCACAGCACAATGGCAATCCACGCCGGGTCAACGGGCAGGGTAACCGGCGCAAACAGACTGGCCAGCAGGGCCAGAGCGGACAGAACCAGGAGAATCACATCTTTTTTACACCGCCCCACGCCAGCAGGGCTTCCAGACGGGACATACCACACGCCTCCTTATACCAATGGGGGTATGGGTATATTATACCCGTAGGGGTATACCGTGTCAAGAAAAAAGCCCAGCGCCCGCCGGTTTCCGGCGGGCGCTGGGGGGAAGGGTGTAGTTGAGGGGAGGGAGGGGTTACAGTCCGGAGGTAAAGGAGTACAGGCTGCGGCCCAGGATTTTTTCCATGGCCCGGCCCAGGGCGTAGGTCTTTTTTTCGTCCACGCCGGTCTGGACGCCCATACCGTTGACCATGGTGACAAAGTCCTCGGTGGACACAAGGCCGGTTCGGCTGCACTGGAAGTAGTAGTCCCCGGCGCCCTTGACGGGCACACCGTCCAGGAAGTTGGCCACCTGGCCGCCAATGCCGCCGATGGTGCAGTCGAAGGTGCGCACGCCGGCCAGCATGGCGGCGTAATAGCCGGCCATACCCATACCCCGGATATCGTGAATATGGAAGGAGTGCTGGGCGGGGTCGGGGTGGCGCTGGAGGATCACCTGGAAGTAGTCCAGGATATCCGTGGGGGTGGCGATGCCGTCGGGGTCGGAGTGCTCCACCTCGTCAAAGCCGATGTCAAACATCCGGTCCACAAACTCGTAGGCCCGCTCAATGGGGACCTTGCCCTGGATGGGGCAGCCGAACACAGTGCCGATATTGCCCGCCACCTTCTTGACGCCCATATCGTGGAGGGCCTTGACGTTTTTCTCCGCCTCGGCAAAGAGCTGCTCGTGGGTGCGGCGCATGTTCTTCATGGCGTAGGCCTCGCTGGTGGCGATCTGGCCGGTGAGCACCCGGTCGATCTTGGCGCCCTTGTCCAGCAGGCCGCCCACCCGCTCAATGGCTTTGGGGGTGAGGGCCAGCACGGTGTACTCCACGTCCACGTCCTTGGGCAGGCGGAGCAGCAGCTCATCCACGTCCTTGAACTGGGGCACATAGGCCACGTGGCTGATGGAGCCCACCTCGATGCGCTTGAAGCCGGCCTTGATGAGCTGATCGGCGATGTACAGCTTGGCGTCCAGGGGGACGTAGTGCTCCTCATTCTGGAGCCCGTCCCGCATGGTGATGTCGATAATGTCTATTTGCTCAGGGAGCTTGATTTCCATATGTTGTCACCTCAAACTATCAGGCAAGGAACTGGGCCAGAGCGGTCATCTGCGCCACGATGAAGGTGGAGGCGTAGTAGCCCATAAACTGCACGCCAGTGTGAATGCCGAAGAAGTTGTTCAGAATACCGCCGAACAGGCCCACGATCACGGCCACGAAGATGCCGAACAGTCCGGCCTCATAGAAGGCCAGCATGCAGATGAGGCCCAGGAAGGCGCCGATGAGGGCCTCGTGGCTCACATAGCGGAACATGGCGGCGGTCCACTTGCGGGCCTGCTTCATGGACAGGGGATAGGCGAACAGCGCGCCGCAGATGATGCCGATAAAGCCGTAGAGCAGGTACTGGGGGATGCCCAGGGCGCCGTGGATGTCAATGTTGTTGAACAGGGGGAAGGCGGGACCCAGGGCCACGGGGGACAGGGGCAGGCCGAAGGCCACCAGGGGAATGAGCAGCTCGCCGATGTAGGTGGCGTTGCTGACGGCGTCCTGGATGCCCAGGCCGGTGGTGGTGCGGTCATAGAGCTCCTTCTTCCGGGGGGCCAGCAGCTCGCCCATCAGAACGGTCATGCCCACCGGGGAGAAGGTAAAGGTACAGGCGGAGACGGCGGAAGCGCCGGCCACATAGCCCATCTGGTTCTTGGTAAAGTAGGAGAAGGGGTTGGGGAAGCCCTTTTTCTTCTGCTTGGGCTCCGGAGCCAGCCAGATCTCGTTGGGGCGGGTCCGGTGCTGCAGCTCCCGGCGGCTGGGGATCAGCACGTTGAACAGCTCGGCGATCATGGGCCCGATGGTGATGCCCATGAAGATGGAAATGAACAGGGTGCCGCCGGTGGCCTCCACCGCCAGGCGCTGAAGGCCCTGGATGAAGAAGGCGAAGGGGATCAGGGACACCACCGCGCCGAACTTGGCCTTGGACATGAAGGCGATGAGCACCGCGCCGATGGTGAAGATCAGGCCGCTGTACTGGGAGATGATGTCGCTGAGGGGCGCCAGGATGGAGGCCATCAGCAGGGAGACGGGCAGGGCGATGACCGAGCCGATGACGGAGCCGGAGGCCAGCTTCCGCATGGCGATGTGGGGAATGCCCATTTTCTTGGCGATCTCGCAGTTGTGGACCATGGGTACCGCCATGGTGCTGCCGGGCAGGGCGGCCATGGCGGTGGGGATGGTGTGGGTGATCTGCATGGCCACGATGATAGACATGAACCAGGCGAAGACCACCACCGGCTCAAAGCCCATCAGCACCAGAACCAGGGTCAGAGGGGCCATGGTGGCGGTTTCATCGGTGCCGGGAATGACGCCGATGATGGAGAAGATGATGCCGCCGATGATAGCGACAATGATGGCCTGAATCAGCAATCCGATCATACCTGTCCGCTCCCTTCTGCCGCCCGGGCGGCTTTTTCCTTATACTCCGGCTTGTAGTTGGGGGACCCCTCGGGGATCAGGGCCAGCAGGGCGTACAGCTCCAGATCCTCCATCTCGGCGATCACCTTGGGGTCCAGAGTAGCCAGAGCCTTGGCCTCCTCCTCCACGGTGGTGCCGCCGAAGGCCAGAATTTCCGCGATATCCGCGCTCTCCGCGTGCTCCTCAATGATCCGCTTGGGCTTGAAGAGCTTGGCGGAGATGGCGGCGGACAGGAAGCAGCCCAGAATTCCGGTGAGCAGGGCGTAGCCCTTGGCCAGACTGGCCTCGATATTCTCCATCTGAGAGAAAATGTTGTTTCCGACAATGTAGAAAGCCATGGTCAGGATGATGCCCAACAGGGCGGCGATACCCAACTGGCTGAGCTTTACGGTATCGCCCCAAACTTCGGTCAGATGCTCATCCGCGCCGGCGGAAGCCTGTCTCTTGTCCTGGTTTTCCATGCGGTTCTCTCCTTTCCTGATTGTAACACACAGCAAACAGCCAGAGGCTTAGGAATACTGCTTCATCAGCTCCTGGGCATACTCCAGGCGGACGTTCTTCTCCGCCACCATCTGCTGGACGATCTTCTCCAGCACCTCGCCCTTGGCGCCGGCCACAGTGGCCAGGTTGCGGGCGTGGAGGGACATGTGGCCCCGCTGGATACCCTCGGTGGCCAGGGCCCGCATGGCGGCCATGTTCTGGGCCAGGCCCACGGCGGCGATGATCTGGGCCAGCTCTCCGGCGGTCTTGACGCCCAGCATCTTCACTGCCACCTGGGCGGCGGGGTGAATCTTGGTGGCGCCGCCCACGAGACCCACGGCCATGGGCAGCTCGATGGAGCCCACCAGGTCGCCGTCGGCGTTCTTCTCCCAGGTGGCGAAGGGAGCGTACTTTCCGCTGCGGGCGGCATAGGCGTGGGCGCCGGACTCGATGGCCCGGGTGTCGTTGCCGGTGGCGATGACTACGGGAATAACGCCGTTCATGATGCCCTTGTTGTTGGTGGCGGCCCGGTAGGGGTCGGCGGCGGCAAAGGCGTAGGCGGCGATCATCTTATCCACCACTTCCTCGCCGCCGATGGCCTCCTTTTTGAACACCGCCCGGGCCCGGGCAATGCGGTGGTCGGCCAGGTTGGAGAGGATGCGAAGTTCCGCCCGGCCGCCGGTGAGCTCTTCCAGATAGGGGGCCACCGCCTCGGCCATGGTGTTCACCGCGTTGGCGCCCATGGCGTCCCCGGTGTCCACCAGCAGGTGGACGATGACCATGGGACCCACGATGGAGTCCAGCACCCGCACCTCCACGTCCTTCACGCCGCCGCCCAGCTTCACCAGCATGGGGTCCTTGGCGTTGCAGATCTCGGCGATCTTGTCCTTGTGCTCCAGAATTTTTCCCTTGGCGTAGAAAGGAGCGGGCACCTCCAGCAGCTGGATCTGGGAGATCATCACGCTGCCGGTGTAGTCGGTGGTGAAGCCGCCGCCGGGCCGGGCCATCTTGGCGGCGTTGGAGCAGGCAGCCACCACGGAGGGCTCCTCGGTGACCATGGGGATCACATAGTCCTTGCCGTTGATGACAAAGTTGATGCCCACGCCCATGGGGAGGGTGAAGCGGCCGATGACGTTTTCAATCATGTGGTCGGCCTTGTCCATGTCCAG
>CALXJX010000057.1 GCA_944388735.1 uncultured Clostridia bacterium | reverse complement strand
GCTAATAGCAAGATATCGTCCGTCAGCAAAGTAGCGGCAGGCCTTGGCGGCGCTATCATTGCGACAGTCCCCGCAACCCAAGAATTTCGGCGAGATTTATCATTTTTGGAGATTAATGCGCAAGAGGCAGGCGTAGGGATGGACTCGGCAAGTAGTGCATTTGAGGCATTTAACGCTGTTTCCGGTGAGACAGATTCGTCGATTGAGGGCGTGTCCAACCTTTTGCAATCCGGATTTACCGAATCAAACCTTCAAAAAGCTGTTGAGGGACTTGCCGGGGCCGCTATTAAATTTCCCGATACCCTTAAAATTGAGAGTCTTGCCGATGGTCTGCAAGAGACATTGGCAACAGGTCAGGCAACAGGGCAATTTGGTGAGCTACTTGACCGCCTGGGAATCGGCGCGGAAAATTTTTCCGCAGGATTGGCAAATTGTACTACGGAAGCAGAAAAGCAAAACTACGCATTACAAACCCTCGCCGCCGCAGGGATGAATGACATCTATAACGGATGGGTGGAGGGCAATCAAGAACTAATTGACTATGAAAATGCAATGCTTAACATGCAGACGGCGCTTTCCGGACTTGCTACAGCCATTGCTCCCATTGTCACGACGGTGGTCAATATCGCCACGTCTATGATCGAGATGTTTACAAATCTTCCCGCTCCGATCCAAGCGGTGATTGGGGCAATTATCGCTCTTGCGGCCGCGGCCGGTCCTCTCCTCAGTATTATTACTGGTTTTGTCTCCAATTTTGGTATGCTGTCCAATATTATCAAGTTGGTACAACCACTACTTGCCACACTTGGCGGGGTATTTGCATCAATTTCCGCGCCCGTCCTGGTTGTAGTCGGAGCTGTTGCGGCACTTGTCGCCATATTTACAACACTGTGGCACACCAATGAGGGATTTCGCGAGGCTGTAATTGCTATATGGGAGCAGATTAAGGCATTTTTTACGACTGTTTTTGCTCAAATTCAGGAAATTTTCTCTTCGTTTGTCAGTCTGGTAAGCGCTATTTGGGATAATTGGGGCGGTACGATTAAGGCCGTAACAACCAGTATATTCGGTGCCATTAAGACAGTTATTTCGACTGCATTAAGCGTAATCCAAGGGGTCATTAACGTAGCCACTGCGCTCATTAACGGTGACTGGTCGGGAGCATGGGAAGCTGCTAAGTCTCTCGTATCTACGATTTGGAACGCGATCAAAAGCCTTGTGAAAAATGCTCTAAGTGCGGTTGCGTCTACCATTTCCGGTGCCGCGTCAAGTATCAGGAGCGCAATTGAGTCCGCGTTTAATGGCGCGATAAGCTTTATCACATCTCTCCCAGGCAAGGCGTTAAAGTGGGGCAGAGACTTCATCAATGGCCTCAAGCAGGGCATTATAAACGCTGCTCAAGGAGTGTTGGATGCTGTAAGCGGCATTGCCGACAAAATCGCAAGTTTCCTTCATTTTTCCAGACCAGACGAGGGCCCGCTAAGGGAATATGAAAAATGGATGCCGGATTTTATGTCCGGACTTGCAAAAGGGATCAATGACAACAAGTATCTTGTTGAGAACGCGGTGGCAGGTCTTGCCGCTGGCATGAGTGCCAACCTCTACAACGAGACGACCGCACCCGGCATTAATTATAACAAGATATATGCGGCCATGAAAGCCGCGAACAAATATTCTAATTTTAAAATCGTCCTCGACGGGCGCGAGCTTGGACGAGGATTGCGCGGAATGGGGGTGCAATTTAGCGGATGATGCGTCTAGAGTACGTAAGCAATCGTGGTGATACCGTCGATTTATTGCAATACGCCACGCGGATATATCAAGGGTCATTCCACGCCTACGAGTGGGACTATGACAGTGCAGAGCTGCCGCTTGGCATTAACGTGTACGGATATACGAGGGGTGAAACTACCTATGAAATTACCGTTGCCGTGCGCGGGACGGACGCGGAAAAACGCGCTGCACTCAACAATATGACAAGCATTTTTGAACGCGATGTAATCAACAATACTCGCGGTAAATTGTGGTGGGATAATAGTTATATCGAGTGTAATATTATTGCGTCGCAAACGGCTCCGTCTGAGACGTTTTACGGCGCGGAAAAGACGCTTACGGTATTATGTCCTTACCCATTTTGGATTGTGCCGCAAGATTTTAACTTTGCTATATCGTCTGAGTCCGCACAGCTTGGATTCCTTGATTATCCGTATGACTACAAGTATGATTACACTCCCAAAGAGGGTGGCAGAGAGGATATCTATATCAATCACTATGGTGACAGCAACTTTACAATGCATATTTTCGGCAGCGTTGTTGATCCATCCGTTGTGATCGGTGGTCATACGTACACGGTATATGATACCGTGCTGGATGGGGAGTATATCACCATCGACAGCAGAGACAAGACAGTAATTAAGCATAATAATAACGGCGAGATTGTCAATCTATTTGACAGTCGCAATAAGGCACAGTCAGTCTTTCGGCGGATTTCAAGTGGTAATGTTACCGTTAGTTGGTCTGGTAGCTTTGCATTTAGCCTAACGGTATATGTCGAGAGGAGCGAGCCGTTATGGACAACTTAATTATTTTGGCTGACTCCGATGGTACGGAGATTAGATATCTAGATTACACTAAGATAGATATTGATCTTAACGATACTAGAGATTTTGAGCTTACGGTGTCTACATTTGATTGGAGGGATGACATCGACTTTGGGAGCATGATATTTATTCCTAATACGGAGTATGGCGGTATTATTGGCACACGCAAAACAGAGACCGCCGAAAATGCTGTAATTATTACCGGCAGGACGTGGCGAGGAATTTTGGATAAAAAAATCGTAGAGCCTCCAACCGGACAAGATTACCGATATCTCACAGGGGAGCTTAATACGGTGATATCTATGTTGATAGATGATGCGGGGCTTAGTGGCCTCTTTGGCGTGTCCACAGAGTCTACAGGGGTTGACTTGTCAAATTATCAGGTCAACAGGTATGATACATTACTTACAGTACTATACAACGCTCTAAAGTCAAAAAATTATCGCCTAGATATCACATATAACCAGACAAGCAATCCCCATGTTGTGCTATCCGCGCAACCTATCGTAGACCACTCCAGCGAGATCGAGCTTTCGCAAGATAGTAACTTAAATTTTGCCCTCGAGGAGATCAAAAACGGTGTTAATCATCTAATATGCCTTGGCAAGGGCGAGCTTAAGGAGCGCGAGGTAATCAATTTGTATATTGCCGAGGATGGCAGCGTTGGCACAACGCCATACTACACGGGTATAGATGATGTTACCGAGGTGTACGAGGACACATCTACGGATGAGCTACAGCAAAAAGGCACGGAAAAGCTGCTAGAGCTGGCAAGTAAGCAAATATTTGATATGGACGTTGTGTCCCTTGATCTTGACATTGCCATTGGCGACATCGTCGGTGGCAGGGACTATATTACAGGCATGGCGATAGCAAAGCCAATCGTCAACAAAATTTACAGAATTGAAAATGGAAAAGAATCTATTGAATATGAGTTGGAGGGAGATGAGCAATAATGGAGGTTATCACCGCGGAAAAGGGATCGGCTCATATTACTGTGGCACAAGACGCAATGTGGCACCGTGGCATAGCAAACATAGAATCTTGTGTGTTTGATTATTTTGATGCGTTTGAGGCATCCATTCAGTCCAATAATCTTATCCATGTGGGATCAGGCATTGGCATGATACAGGGACGCTATTTTTGTATCCCTAAAAACAGTTATGATAGTGTATCAATTGATAATGGATCGTTTGACCAAAGGCGTATCGATCTAATTGTGGCACGATGGAATGATAATAACATGTCACTTGTCGTTATTAAGGGCACACCGACAACAGGATCACCAAGTCCCCCGTTACCGACTACGGGAGATCTCGACACAGGGGCAATTATTGCAGATATGCCACTATATGAGGTATATATTGACGGGATTAATATCGAGAGCGTTACGCCTGTCTTTGACCTTGTTGTTGGCTTTGGGAGCGGCGGCACCGTCTTATCTGTCAGCCGAGGCGGCACGGGTAAGTCTACGTGGACAACAGGCGGGGTATTGTACGCGTCAAGCAACAGTACATTAAGCCAAGTTAGTAACAATACTGGTGCAATGTATAAGACCAGCGTTAATGGCGCTCCCGTGTTTAGCATTTTGCCCGTGAAATATGGAGGCACTGGACAGACGCAGCTTTGGAAGGGTATTACCTTTACAAAGACCAACTCTAGTTTTGGGTCGTTCTGGGGCAGTATCCAGCTATATGGATATCTCGATATGGTCTACTTCAATATGGGAATCAGTGTGACTTCCGGTGTAGCTTCCGGCAGCGCTACGGTGGGGACGGTATCTACTACATACAAACCGGCAGTCAGAACACAGCTTGCTTCGAGCTTGTCTCAAGGCCACGCCTATATTGACACTGACGGAAAGTTGAAGCTGTATTCCGCCATAGGCCTGGACAGCGGAACCACGGTCTATTTTACTGGTTGGTACTATATTGGTGATTAATGGGGTGATAAAATGTCAATAGCACAAGTACAGGCACTTATCAATGGACAAACATATAATTTGATGCTAAATGGCTCGACGGGTAAATATGAGGCGACCATTACCGCACCGTCAACATCCAGTTACAACAACAACGACGGCCATTATTATCCTGTATCTATTACAGCAACGGATGATGGTGGCAACAGCACGACGATCAACGATACAAGCCCTAATTTTGGGGATCAATTAAGATTAGTTGTCGTAGAAAAGGTTGCGCCAACCGTTGTAATTACAGCGCCGACAACAGGATCAATTATCACCAACAACAAACCTATAATTAGTGCACAGCTAAGAGATAATGATAGCGGTATAGATGTTGATACTATTATCCTCAAGATTGACAATACAGAGGCTGCATCGTCCGCAATTATTAAGACTCCGGTAAGTGGTGGTTATGATATCAGCTATACCCCTACCGATGCACTAAGTGACGGCGATCACACAATCACCGTCCAGGTATCGGATAACGATGGCAACCAGAGCAGTGTTGTGACGAGCACGATCAAGGTTGATACTGTACCGCCATCCCTGACGGTTACAACCCCCACCGATGGACTTATTACTAATACCGATACTCTTACTGTCTCCGGTACTACCAATGACGCAACGTCCAGTCCGGTAACAGTCACGATTACTCTTAATACTGTGGATCAAGGTGCTGTGACCGTCGATGGTGGCGGCGCATTTAGCAAGTCTGTTACGTTATCGGAGGGTAGTAATACTATTGTTGTTACAGCAACGGACAGCGCCGGCAAAGCGTCAAGTGTAACACGTGCCGTTACACTTGATACGGGGGCACCGATATTCCAGAGCGTGTCTATTGCTCCTAACCCTGTTGATGCCGGGGCAACTTATGTTATTACTGTTGAGGTAACGGATTAATGACGGTTGTTAAGCTGGTCGGCAGAGCCGACAATTTTGATCTTTTGTTTCGCCAGGACGATCGCGGTTTGTGGGATGCCACAGTGCCCTCCGTTGACGATGGCGTATATATCCTCGACTTGCTAGCCGTTGACGCGGCTGGCAACGAGAGTCGATATGCCAAGGTGTTATTTGTTGTTGACACATCAAACATTTGTTGCAAATTTATAATCCGCGTTATTGGGTTAATAGATAACACGGCCAAAATGGCCGCAGTAAGCAATATGCGTGATATTGTGTGTGTACCCCGCACCGATCACTATAGTATTGTCGATAATACAACATGGTATAACCTAGTAGTAAGGGGGTGCGATTGTGGCTAACAACATAGTCTTACATCTGGATCAGGGAGAGCGGAGGCGTATCCAGTTAGATGTATACTCGTGCGCAGACGAGCCTTTTTTGATCCTGGATGCGACCTATGATATTGTTAACTGTGCCGGTAATGAGGTAGAGTCCGGTAAGTGTATCATAAGTGATAAGACGTTATCATTTATGTTTGCCGCTACGGACAAGGGGCGTTTTGTTGTAACAATTACGATCACAATTGCTGATGAAATTATCAAGGAAAAAATGGTGGTGTCTGTGTCATGATTATCTATAATAGCGTATCAATATCGCCAGCAGGGCCTATTACAGCCGGTAGTATGTTTATCTTGTCGGTTGGTGTAGAATGGTTGGCGACGACGTGGCAACAGCTCAGAGATGAGCTATTGAGTTGGCGGCATCTTGTGGATACTTATGAGACATGGAGGCAGGTGATGTATAGATGATCTTGACCCCAAACTACAAACTTAAAAAGATACAACTGGACGACTCCCCACCCGATATTACAGTACAAGATGGTAACTGGGATATCATAGACCAGCAACTTAAAAATGCCGCAGACCATGAGGACGATACGACAATTCATGTCACCGCCACGGATAAAAGCAACTGGAACAGCAAAGCCGCCGCAGATCACACCCACGCGGCATCTGATGTTACGTCTGGGACGTTATCCGTCAACAGAGGTGGCACGGGCAAAACGTCGTGGACATCCAGAAGGATCATCTATGCGTCGAGTAGTACCGCATTATCTCAGATTACAAATGCATCCGGAGCATTGTATACCACCGGTAGCAGTGCTACACCAAAATTTGGAGTCTTGCCGGTAGCGCAGGGAGGGACTGGGGAGACAACGTATTGCACTGATTATAGCTTAACATTATCCGCTACTTCCTATATTACATCATCTAATTTTAACGGATTTGTACGATATTTCCCGTACTTGGAAATGTGCTATCTTAGGGCGCAATTCTACGTTACCCAAGCGGCGCCTGCCGGTGATTTTAATCTCTGCCGGATAAGCAGCACAATCCCCCGCCCTAATAATACGCAACCATTATGCGTATACAGCCAATCAGCGGGACCAACGGTAGCAACAGTATTAAGTACTGGCTATGTCAACGTATATACAGGTAATACATTATCAGCCAATTCACATACGAGGTATGTATGGGGCTGGTATCCTGTCTAATATTAACAGAGAGAGGTGATCCAATGAGTTATCTACACACATTTCAATGGAAATTCGGTCATATCAAATACCCCAGCGGCTCCAATCCCAAAGCGACGGTATCCACAAGCGGCTGCGGCCCCTGCTCCGCTTTGATGATTCTCGAGAATATGACGGACAAACGATACAATATGCGGGACTGGATCAACTGGGTCATCGGCACCGGAGCCAGAGTCAACGGCGGCACCAGTATGGCAACACTGTCCAAAGCTATGGCGAAGAAATTCGGGTTTACCGTGTCTACTACCTCCGATGAAAATGTTCTGAAGAATCACCTGAAACAAGGCGGTATGGCCATTGGGAACTGCGGCGGAAGTTACAGCGGATGGAGGGGGTTATTCTCTACGGCGGGGCATTTCTTTACCATCATCGGTATTACCGACGATCATTATTTTATCGTATTAGACCCCAACTGGACGCAAAACAAATTTACCAATGCCGGCAACAGCTTATCCAAATGGCGCAAACAACACGCGATCCAAGGGGAAGGGACTCACGTATTTGTGAACGCTGACAATCTCAACAGGGATACCAAGACGAGAACGCCGAGTTATTACTTGTTTAGTTTGCCCGGTTCGGGCGGAGGAAAGGATGAAGAAGAAGTGACGCAAGAAGAATTTAACACGATGTACGCAAAAGTAAACCCCACCTACAAGAACCTAGAGGATGTGCCGGTATGGTACAGAGACGCCGCCAAATATTATATTGACGCGGGACAGCTTAAGGGTGACGGCACAGGTAACGTCAACAAGACCTTGGAGCAATTACAAGTCCTAACAATCGTATGCCCTAAAGTCTGCGACACTGTAGAGGAATGCCCGGAATATGCCCGCGAGACTATCCAGAAATTGATTGACCAAGGTGCATTAAAGGGCGTTGACAATGGGAAACTGGGGCTAACGCTGGAAATGATTAGATTGCTCTGTATTAACGATAAGATTACAAAATAAAGGTGTGTTGCAGATGAAAATCAACTGGTTGTTGAGGCTAAAAAATAAGACTACTCTAACCGCGCTTGTCGTTGCGGTCATTGCCTTGGTGTATCAGGTTTTGGGCGTAGTCGGCGTTGTGCCGTCTATCTCGGAGTCTGAGATTACCGAGATCGCGGGCGTTGCCATTAACCTGTTGGTAATGCTTGGTATTGTGACAGACCCGACCACTACGGGAGTATCCGACAGTAACCGCGCCATGCGCTATGAGGAGCCAAGAAATGATAACAATTAATATCGCGTATATCATCGCCATGATGGGTATCCCAACGGCAATTACGGCATTTTTTATTCGTTGGTTCGAGAAAAAGCAGGAAGAGCGAGACAAGTCGCAAAAGAAAAAAGATGTGCTTGTGATTAAGGCGATCAATGCCAGTCTTGCGTTGGGCGAGGCAACAGCGATTGCCCTAAAAAACGGCAAGACTAACGGTGAGACTACCGCCGCGCTGGAGTACTCCAAAGATGTTAAGCACGACCTTAAAAATTTTTTAGTGGAACAAGGCGTGGAACATCTACATTAAACAACTATCCCCCAACCTTAATGGTTGGGGGATTTTTTGTTTAATACAACAATGCCCCTGCTGATTGCAGGGGCATTGCCGTATAAGATAGCAAACCAACATTATATTGTTGGTACATCATCATCATACCACACAAGGTCGTTAATGTCCAGACCTAACGCTTTCGCAAGTTTGTCCGCATTTTTTAATTTTACGAGCTCTAACCGGTGTTGGCCGTTTTCAAGTTTCTGGATATTCCTCAGTCCCATCCCTACCATATCGGCGAGTTGTGATTGCGTTAGGCCCTTTTCCCTGCGTTTTTTCGCGATCAGTCTATAAGGGCGCGCAAAATCCAGCTTTTGGAGCCTGTAACCAAGCCAAAATTGATCCTTATCTACAGGGCTGTCGTCAGAGTAAGTATCAACATCAAATAAGTCCATAATGGCTCTTATCTCCCTTTCCGCATCCTCGTTGTTGGCCTGCATGACAATATCATGGACGCTAACAACAAGCGAAAACGGGTGCAGTTGGAAATTACGGTAATGGGTCTTATGTAGGGATGGTTGGGCATATTCTGAGGCCGCGAAAAAGCGGCCCCACAAATACGATCTATCATTGTTTTTTTTATCTAATTCCATTTTTTGCCCTCCCTTACATACTGCGCAAATTTTTATAATATTCCTGCTCTACTTGTTTGTAATATTCATGATCCTTGACGGCTGTTTCCACGAGTTTGGTGAGTCGATCGGCTGTAATCGGCTCCCTTGTGTTGCATACGTCTATGATATCGTCGGAGCGGTATCTTGTCCAATCGTTGGCGGTATCGTGCAGTACTACAATGATTTCGCCGTCCGATAAGTCAAAAAATACTTGTGCATAGCCGTCACGGCCATAAGGGAGAGATTCCGCAAGATACTTTTCTATGGTTTCCAAATTTGTAATGTTTGTCATCTTATCTTTCCTCCTATTATCTTTGCGCTGCTTGGTAGCTGTTGAGGTATTCACCAAATAATTCCTTGATTGAGTACCCTCTAAGGTCAATCCAGCGGGACGCGCTTGTTTCCGTTTCAAGGATATACTTCATAAAATCTTTCCCTTTTTCATTAAGACTTACCGATTCGCTTTTTTCGATGATGTTCTGTCTGATACTGTTAGCCCATGATACTTGTTTTTCCGAGCCTGTAAGTTTCGGGAGACCTTGTTCTTCTGCTTTGGCTTCTGCCATTTCGTTTTCCCTTGCAAGTTTTGCGGCGTAGCAGTCGGGGCAGAGTCCGCAATCATGATACCATTGTAATTTTCTTTCTCTCTCTTCATTTTTGCCGATAAGGCTAACTACTCCGGTGTGTCCACAACTATAAGTTACATCATATTTTGCCATTTTTTTGTACCTCCTAATATTGTTTTGTTTGCTATCTTACTATGCGTCGTCTACGACGTCCTGTCTATGTTTATATTATACGATGTCTACGACGTTTTGTCAATACCTTTTTTCAAATTTTTTCAAAAAAATTTTTAATAATTTTTTAATAATTAAATAGTACAAAATTGACCAAATTTGAGCTTGTAATACAATCGGAAAACAAAGAAAAACACCCGCCAAACTTATGTTTAGCAGGTGTTTTATATGGCAGGGGCACAACGACTCGAACGCTGAACCAATGGATTTGGAGTCCACTTTATCATATATATTTAGCTGGTGTTTTGTTTTTGTTTTAATATTTATTTATTAGCCATTATTGCGCATGCTATTGATCTTATCTCGCGCCGTATTAACCATGTTATCTGTCACGTGGGTATATATGTCCGCCGTCATCCTAATATCGCTATGTCCCATGAGGTATTGAGCTGTCTTGAGGTCTACTCCCATCTCTGCAAGGTTGGTGCAATAGGTATGGCGCAGATTATACGGCGTTAGGTCTTGTGCAATCGCATGGACAATTATTTTGTTGCGATATAATTTTGCCCCGGCGGCAATGTCCATCTCGCGCAGATAGCTATGCCACGATTTTGTGTACCGCTGCTCGTCCATCGGCTCCCCTTTGGCATTGGGCCACAAATAAGGACATCCGGACTTTTCCGCGCCCTCAACGGTGGACAACAAACGCCCCCAAAACCAGTCGGGGACGGGAATCGTCCTTATCCCGGCGGACGTTTTTGGCTGCTTAATCTTGCGGCTGTTATTTTGGACTGCGCTGGTAACGTTGATTGACCGCGTCACCTTGTCAACATTGTAGATCGTGAGCGCCCTCGCCTCCCCCGGTCGCAATCCACAGGCCAGCATGACGCCAAAAAATGAGCCTCGTTTGTGCTTGTCCATCGTCGCTACAAATAATGATATTTCCTCGGCGGTCAGTGCCCGCCGACTGCCCTCCGTCCCTTGCGGCTCCTCTAATCCTCTGGCGGGGCTTTTGGTTATCAAATCATTGTCTACGGCCTTATCAAGGCAGCTCTTAGCATATATATAGGCTCTGTGTATATAGCTCTTGCTGTAACCGTTAAGGCTGTTAAGGCAGCGCTGCAGATGTATCAGCCGCAAATCACAAAGTCTCACCGCTCCGATCTGTTGTAGATATACACGGTCAAGGATGCCTCTAATCTCCTTGTAAGTGCTATCTGTGACCTTGTGCTGCTTATAAGTCGCAAGCCACTCCTCTACCCATGCCGCAAATGTAGTCTTGCCGTTAACAACCAGCAACCCCGCCTCATACTCCGCTTTGGCTTTGGCTTTTTTGGCGTCGGCTTCTTTTTGTGTTCTGCCAGTAAATATTAGCTGTTTTTTTGTGCCGTCTGGCAATGTGATATAGATTGACGCACGTTTATATTTGTCAGGCATTGCATTCTCCTCCTATTATTGTTATAATAATAGGGCAGATGTGAGTGCGAATCTATCTGCCCTATGAAATCCCTCTCGGTGGTCGGACCGAGGGGGGTTTTGTTGTTTATTGCTCGATTTGTTTTTTGTTATTTTTTGCCATCGCGACAATTGCCAAGACTGCGCATACAAGGCACCATGCAGACCATATATATAAGTCTGTATAACTCCCCGCGAGCACAAATCCAAGCAGTGCGCCGATCCCATACAGGATAATGATCGCAATATTACCGCCCTTGCCCCCGTTTCTGGTAGCGATTGATACAATACCGCCAACCAAGAGCATGATCGCGACAATCAGACCGGCACTTCCGCTGACCTCGCCGTTTTCGGCGAGTGTGTTACTCACTCCGGCGGCGCAACTCTGGAAAGCAACGAGCACAAACAGGATGATTGACAGGATGCCTGACACTAACTTCCACGTTCTCATTTTCGGGCTCCCTCCCCCTTATTGCTGGCTAAATGTCTTGGTAATTGACACGTCATCAAAGGATATTAATGGAGTAGCCTCTATCATAATGTCTGACGTATCATTACTCAATAAATAAGCCTCCTGTACAGTGAGAGTTGCGCCGGGTTGTACATTGCGCATCGTACCGTCAGCGTCATAGGCCCCGCTCGCTGCTGATTCTGAGTCTCTCAAACCATAGGCGGGCTCAATCTCTATGCCGTCCTGATAGGCCTTTGCCATGACCGCAACGTCAAAGGATGTCGCTTCCTCGCTGTTGTTCGTAAAATCAAAGTTGACAATAATTACTCTGTTACCCTCTTCGTTGGTGTCATATAGACAATCGCCGATTGATACATAGTAACCATCCAGATCGCCTTCTGATGCCGGCTCCTTGCTTGCGTTCTCCTCGGTGGTGTCATCGGCCGCTGTGTCATCCGTGGTATCGCCGCCGCCACTGCAACCGGCAATACACAACATTAGTAACATTGATACAAGACCTACAAGTAGCTTTTTCATCGCAATTATCCTCCTTAGTGATAATAATATAGTACAGGACGACAATTCGACAAAAAATCGGCAAATCCTCTAGTATCGCAAAAATATGTCAAGAGGTTTTTTATATTTTTTATAATTTTCCGATCACTTTTCCTGCTACCATAATACGGTCAAAATCCGGCAACGGAATATCATTATATTTTGGATTGCGGGAGATCAGCACGTCCTTGCCAAGCTCCTTGATGTAGCTCTCGCCGTCAAGGACAAATATACCGACGTCGCCAATATACACCTCTGATTTTTTTACCAAAACGATATCGCCGTCGCTGTAGTCTGGCTCCATGCTGTCCCCTGCGACACGGATGCAAAAATCAGCCTTGCGGTTGAGGGGGGTATCGGGTGCCTCAATAATTGTGCGATAATCACCCTCTAGCGGTAGCCCAAACCCCGCCGATGCTGGGAGGTCAAATAAAGGGATTTGTAAAACATCATCTTGCTGTTCTTGCTCCATGCGTTCAGTTTCTTCTTTAATAACGATATCTACCATTCTTTTACCGTGATCGTCAAGATTGCGGTATTTTTGTATTATTACTCTTTCATGGTAGGAACAAACAAAGCTGGATTTTACATCTTCCATTTCATCTTGCCATAAATAATTAGGTGTCACATCAAGCGCGCTGAACAATTTAATTAAAACTTGCTCTTTTGCCGCACTTACTCCTGTTTCATAATTTGCAATTGCAGACTTAGAAACTCCTACTATATTGGCTAATTCTTGCTGGGTAAGCCCTTTAGCTTCTCTTGCTTCTCGCAAACGGTCTTTAAACGCCATGGCATCAACCTCCTAGTAAGGATATTATAGGCCAAAAACTTGAATATGTCAATAAAAAGTTCAATTTTTCTGAGAAAAACTAT
Source organism: uncultured Clostridia bacterium (assembly GCA_944388735.1). Taxonomy (GTDB): domain Bacteria; phylum Bacillota; class Clostridia; order TANB77; family CAG-508; genus CAG-269. The sequence goes on along the minus strand of CALXJX010000057.1, from coordinate 1,729 downwards.
TGACATATCAATATTATTGATTTATAATATACTCATAATCAATAATATTGAACATTGGAGGTGATGAAATGAATACGGTAATTGCTGATAACATTAAAAATATCATTGCAGAAAAAGGGCTTAAGCAAGGATTTGTGGCGGAAAAAGCAGGATTATCCCCAACCGACCTGAGCAATATGCTCAACGGCAGAAAGATCATTCGGGATGATAATATCCTATCATTATCTATGGCTCTCGGCGTCACCCCGAATGAGTTATTTGGAATGGCGGATCATGCAAAATACTGACATTCCCCAGCGAAAGGAGGATAAATTATATGGACACAACAATTACTGCCAACGACATCGGCAAAAGAGAACTGGAGCTGATGGCCGAATATACGCTTAAAGCCATGCAACGATATTTTGCCGATCCCAAAAATTATGAAGCGTGGCTAGAGGAAAGGAATACCAATGGCAGATAAACATCTAATGGACTGGTCCGAAGAGAAACAGCAGTTATTGGAAAAGAATGGCTATTATGTCCCTATTTACCGGTTTGTCAAAATGTCTAAATTATCAAGCAAGATTGTAAATATGCTAATGTCTGACGCTGAATTTGCTCCGTCTTACGGTAGCGCAAAACTTGTGTTAGAGATGGCAATGATGCAGCTGGAATTGGCGACCCAAAAAAAAGAATAGATGAAAAGCGAAAGGAGGATAGGTCATGAAACAATCAACACGCATTGCAAAAGATATGTTTGACAAATGCGGGGCGTTGGTCTCAATTACCGACATCGCCAAATATTTCGGGATTAGCGCCAACACGGCCCGCCGCATTGTGGCCGGAGTGCCGCCCATTAGTCAGGGCACGGGGAAACGGTACTATTACGAGGAAGTCGCCGAGGCTGTGGTGCGATATTAAGCAGACGCGCAAACTAAACCACTACTATATTAAGCTAAGCGCAAACTGGTATTGCGAGGTACCGGATCACCGTTGGCCGGACAAGCCAAGATATGTCTGGGACGGAAAAGCGATGGTAATGGCAAAAAAGGAGGAAAAGAATGAACAGAATTAACCCGGAATATTTCAATGTTTTGATGCGTGAACCGATGATGGAGGAGCGTGCGTGGAAGCAATGCCTTGCCGACGCCCAAGCGGCGACGGATCGCCAAAGAACCTACGAGCAAGCAAGATCGGCAGCGATTAAGCGCCGCAGAGAGCGCCAGAGACACTTGCGGCAGCGGAGGATCAATCGCGCCACCGTGTTGGCCGCAGCCGCTACAGTCATCGGGATCATGATTGGAGTGATGTTGTAATGAGTAAAAAATACGAGCTCACAAATGAGATGATAGAGGTTAATGGTGTTGTATTACACCGTATTAAAGCGTTAGGAGATTTTAGAGACGTTGAAGCCGGTGATCTCGGTGGCTGGGTTGAGAGTGAGCGCAACTTGTCGCACGATGGCAATGCGTGGGTATACGGTAATGCGCGGGTATGCGGTAATGCGTGGGTATGCGATAATGCGTGGGTATACGGTAATGCGTGGGTATACGGTAATGCGCGGGTAGGCGGTAATGCGCGGGTATGCGGTAATGCGTGGGTATGCGATAATGCGTGGGTATACGGTAATGCGTGGGTATGCGGTAATGCGTGGGTAGGCGGTAATGCGCGGGTATGCGGTAATGCGTGGGTATGCGGTAATGCGTGGGTATGCGGTAATGCGTGGGTATGCGGTAATGCGTGGGTA
>CALXJX010000056.1 GCA_944388735.1 uncultured Clostridia bacterium | reverse complement strand
ATCAAAGTTTTACGCAATATGACATAGGGGTAAAATATAAAGAGTAATTTCTGTACTCCTTGATACTACTTGCTTTTAAATTAGTTATTCTTTCATTTTAATCTACTTATTTTTTTATTCTATTTTTATTTATCTGATTATTTTTTTCTATAAATTTTACTTAATATTCTGAAATTCGCCTTAAGCCTAGATTTGCCTTAATTTGCAGTAATAAAACTATATGTCTTAAAAATAAAAACGCCTTAAAATCGATTCTCGTGCGTCGTATTTTTAGTCATTTTTTAGCTTTATATAAAACTCCAGTAAAATAGCTTATCTTAAGTAATTATATATATTTTACATATTAATGATATAGCTTTAGTATTTATTTAGACATATAACTTAATTACTAAAATATAAAAATGCCTTAAAAACGATTTTAAGCTTAATGCAAATATATTTTATATGAATAATTAATATTTTTATTTTATTATTATAATTTCAAAAATTTATTAATGTTTATTAATATTATTATAATGATATTATATTTCATAAAATTAATCAGTTTGTTTTAACATTTCAAATTTATATTTATAATATGTAATTTAACTGATAAAATTTTTAAAATGGTCAAATGTTCGTTTTTGAAATTTAAATGTTCGAATTTATAAATTTTAAATTTTTTATTAAATTTATAATTATTTTATTATTTACATTAAAATTTCTAATTTTATTTTCTATTTAATAATATAATTTCTATTACAATTTAAAAATAATATTATACTTTTAAAAATTATTTTCTCAATTCTCTTATATGTTATTAAAAATTTATTTTTATTTTAATTCTATTTTTTTAGTTTAAAAAAATTAGCTCTCCTCTTCCCTTTTGCCTTTTTTACTAGAAATTTTTCAATTGAAAGTTTCTTTAATTTATTCTACTTTTCTCTTTACAATACCCTTCCTTCCTTTTTTAGCTGTTGACCAATAAATTGTGGCAAAAGGAGACTTTTTATATAAATCCACATTATATCCCAAAATTGCGAGAGCATTAGCAACTTCAGTTGAAATAGCTATATTCATATCATAGTGAAGCTCACCTGATTTACTAGACTCGACAATCCAATAAATTGCCATCTTAAACATTTCCCAATTTTGATTTTCCGTGTATTTTTTGCTAGAGCCTAAAATACATTTTATTTTTTCTTCCAGAGGAATCTCCCTCTCGTCTTTATAAATTATAGTCCCCTTTCTTCCATCTTCATAATGTTCCCACGAAATTTCAGTTGGACTTTTGTCTTTGTAAATAATAATGTCGTAACCTTTTTCAGTTAACAATTCCATAACTTCAGGAAGAAGCTCCTCACTAGGGTAAATCAATCTTTCAGAAGGTTTCCATTCACTATTTTCTGGATATCTAGGAAGACTTTTTGAAAAATAAATAGCGTCCTTTGACAAATCCTTTTGCTCTTTTAAAATTTTAATGTATCCCATAATTCGATTAAACTGAGGAATGACCGTGTCTTTTCGCATTTCAAAAGCTTGAACTAAATAGTTTTTCATAGTTGGGCTCCTTTACATCGTACAATAAAATAAAAAACTATCAATTTTAAATCGATTATTTTATTATAATAGTAATTATACCTCCTTATAATAGTATTTTAATCGTTTACTGCATATCCAACTTGGCTTATGTTATTATTTTAATATTTTTTCTTTGTTTTGTCAAATTTCCAAATATTATAATAGTGTAAAAGGGTATTTGAAGCAACTTTTCTAATTTATTCTATTTTTATCCCAATCCAAAATAACTTATTGCCTATATAATATTAAATATTTTTTTAATAAAACAATTATAAAAAAACTTACATAAAAGTGAGATATTATCAAAGTTTTTACGCAATGTGATATAGGGGTAAAATATAAAGAGTAATTCCTGCATGCCTTGATACTACTTGCTTTTAAGCTTTTATTAATTTATAATTATTTTATTATTTACATTAAAATTTCTAATTTTATTTTCTATTTAATAATATAAAATTTTTTCTATTATATATAAAATTAATATTGTACTTTATAAATTATTTTCTCGATTCTCTTATGTTATTTAAAATTAATTTTTATTTTAATTCTATTTTTTAGTTTTTAAAAAATTAGCTCCCCTCTTCCCTTTTGCCTTTTTTACTAGAAATAGAATTATAATTATAATATTTATTAATTAATAAGGTTTTAGTTTTATGAATTAGTTATATAACATTTAACTTTTTATTGGAATCTAATGAATTTAAATTTTTGCTAAACATTTTTCCTAGATTAGATAAATTGTCTAGATTGTCTTTCTTTCCGTTTACTTGTTCAGCTTGTGTTGCTAAAATTTGTTCATAAGTAAATTTAAGTAATGCTAGTTTTTCTTCTTTATTTTCATTACTTGAATCAGTGCTATCTAGCATGAATTCTAAATTATATCCATATAGTTCTAATGCTCTAAGTAAGATATCTACTTGTCCATTTAAAATATATTTAGTATTCTTAAATAGATTTGTTTGAGCATCTAATAGTCTTAATAAAGCTAAAAATTTTATGTAGTAATTTTTATGCTTTAAGAACTTACTAAAAAATAAATTATATTTGATTGTTTCTTTAATAATAATACATAATACAACAATTTTCACTTCATATACCTAATAAGCATAGATATGAAAATTGAGATACAGCAACATAAACTATGCGAACTTATTCTTATAATTTTTCATCTTTGAGTACACCTTGTTTGTTGTGTATCTTATAGAAATTGTATATATTAAATATTATTTGTATATACTGAGATAATCTATTTGTCTTTTCGTTTATGTATATATCTGCATTTGCTATTTTAGGTATCATATCATAGATTTGGGAATTATTTAATTTTTATTTACAAAACACAAGAAATAATATATGAAAATATATTTTTGGACTTTCATAAATTAATTTGCTCATTTGATAAATTTAATTTGAATTAAAATTCTATAAATATGATAAAATTTATTAAAATTAATTTTATCATTTATAGAAAAGATTATAATATTAATGGAAAGAAAAGGAAAAAAGTGGAATTAAAAGAAATGAAATAACTAAATCTCCTTTTTGAATATGATATAAATAAAAAATTGTAGGTATCCTTTGTACTGTTAACTTCCTTGCAATAACATTATCTTATTCAATTTCAAATACTATATTTAATAACATAAATCTGTGAAATCCTTGATATTCTTCAATATTTATATAGATAGTTTATTGTTTAGTTAGTGTAAAATGATTGCATATTACATTAAAAAACATAGCTAATTATAATTTATATAATTAGCTATGAAATGTTTAAGCTTTTTTAAAAACTACTCCTTGTAAATGCTGAGCAGTCACTTTGTGAACACCATTTTGAAATTTCTGGTCTAAATTCTTCTCTAAATTGTATAAAGGACTTATCTTTGATGTCATAAAAGCTAAAGTTTTTATATACTATAGCTTGATACATTTCATGAATTTTATCAATTGGATATTGCCTTGAGCTAAATGTATCAAAGGCCCATCCATTATTTATATAAAGAACATGAATTGTATACGGTTTCTCTCCTTCTTTTGCAGCAAAATTTTTTATTGCTAAAAACTGTATTGCACCCTTTTTTAAATCCTGGCAAATATTGAAACAAACTGCATAACAAATTCCTCGGCACTTCTGCCTAGAAATAATCGAATATGCAATTTCATCTACTTTCTTTATAATTGTAAAATCTTTTTTGCTTATAGCTTTACCTTTGACGGTGTACATTAAGAAAAATATTCTTTCTGCTAAAAGCATTGGTAATTTAAAAATAATGTTCGGAAATTTGAACATAACTATAAATAGCCCCAAAATATACAACAATACCTCTAATGTATAGAGGTGCATTTGCGTATTCAAAAAGAATGCTATAGTTGGATAAATTAATAAAGTTGATGTAAAGAACAAAACTGAACAATAAAATTTAATTATAAGATGTCTATCTAAGTCAAATAAAAGATCTTGCAACTTTTTGTCAAAGCCTCTATAAGTAGTTTTCCGCATCAAAAACTTAATCATTTTTTATCAACCTTTCTTTATAATATAAGATTACATAATATAGATTTTATCACATATTTATATATTTGTCAAATTAAGTTTATATTCATCAGTAATGAGGAGTAAATTCTTTATTTTAGGTAAGTATTTTTACTTTTCTTTAGTTTATAGGACTTTCAATAGAGG
>CALXJX010000055.1 GCA_944388735.1 uncultured Clostridia bacterium | reverse complement strand
GTGCGTGGGTATGCGGTACGGTGTGGGTATGCGGTAATGCGTGGGTATACGGTAATGCGCGGGTATGCGGTAATGCGTGGGTATACGGTAATGCGCGGGTATGCGGTAATGCGTGGGTAGGCAGTAATGGACACTGGTTGCAAGTAGGCCCTATCGGCTCCCGTAACGAATATACGACATTTTTCCGCGCCAAAGACAATGCCATAGCTGTGGCGTGTGGCTGCTTTTGCGGCTCGATTGACGATTTTGAGGCTCGTGTGCGTGAGGTACACGGAGACAACAGCAAATACGGCAAGGAATATCAGATTGCTATTGAGCTGGCCAAGTGTCATATCGATTTGTCGTAGCGCGCAAAAAAAATAGTCTGCCGGAGCAGACTGAAGAAAATTAACCTAAAATCAGTATAACGGAAAGGAGCTGATTTGTCAAATGGAAAAATCACTTTGTCTCGATTGTAATATGCTGATCGACCCAATTCCCGTAGAGGATAAAGAGTGCGGCTATACCTATTACAAATGCCCTCGCTGCGGCGAGGACAACGTGACAAGCGAATACGAAGCGTGCCGCGTTTGTCATGAATACGTTGACAGGTTAGCAGCGGCAGAACTCAACGGTGAATATTACTGCGAAAAATGCGTAGAAAAATACGCGGCCCGAGCCATGCGAAAGATCGAGGCAATGCCCTGGGAGGAACGGGCGGCGCTGAATATCAAATATGACGGTGTGCAGATATGAAGGCAAAAATTGCTATAGAAATAGACTTTCCTGATGGTCATCATGTGTGCGCATTTTGTCCGTTTATCAAGTATAATCTGGGCCTTAATCGCAGTACCTGCATGGTAACGGGTGAAATTATACCCTTTGTCACAGCGAATAGAGGTAAGAGATGCCCATTAAAATTCGAGGAGGATGAACTTGTATGAGTCGAGTTGTTTGTATTGCCGGCGAAAGCGGCAGTGGAAAGACCACATCTATGCGCAACCTTGATCCCAAGCAGACATACTATATTGATGCTGATAAGAAGGGATTAAGCTGGAAGGGGTGGAGATCCGGGTATAATGCAGAAAACAAGAATTATTATGCTGGAGCCGATACAGATATTATCAAAAAAATCATCCGGGGCGTAAACGACACTCGTCCGGAAATCAAACATATCGTTATTGACACGATTAACGGAATCATGGTAAGCGACGAAATGGCACGGGCAAAAGAAAAGGGCTACGACAAATGGGTAGATCTTGCACAATGTATATGGGATATCGTTGATACTGCCTATACTTATCGGGATGACTTATGGCTGATCTTTCTTGCACATACACAGACTGAGAGAGATGACAACGGATACATGTTTACACGGATTAAGACCAGCGGGAGAAAGTTGGAAAAAATCGTACTGGAAAGTAAATTTACTACTGTTTTAATCGCAAAATGTGTTGATAATAAATATGTCTTTGAGACACATGCCAAAAACAGCACCGCCAAAACTCCTATGGGAGCATTTGATGAGTTTGAAATTGAAAATGATGTTGTACAGGTAATTAAGGCATTGGAGGAATATTGATATGCAAAAACCATCAGGTTATGACGAAGCCCCTGTCATGGGAAATTATGAAAAGATTTCTCCGGGTGGACATGTTCTGGAGATCAAGAAAGTAGAAGAATGTATTGCATCAAATGGTAATGCTTACGTTAATGTAATATTTGACACTGATATAACTGACTCACAACCGCACTACTACATGGATTTATACAAAAACGACACGAGGCCAGATAAAAAGTGGTGCGGTAATAAATTCGTTTTTGTCAACGACTATAACGACCCTGCAAAAACTAACAGCCAATTCAAAGGATTTACAACCAGTGTCGAGGCGTCGAACAAGGGATTTATAATCCCATGGGGAGATGGGTTTTGTGATAGTATGCAAGGGAAAAAAGTAGGTGGAGTGTTTCGTGAAGAGGAATACATGAAAAACGACGGAACGATCGGTACTGCGGTAAGACTCGCATGGTTCCAAAGCGTAAATACAGTAAAAGAAGCTAAGATCCCCGATATAAAACATCTTAAAAACGAAACTTTCGCTCCTCCTATGGATGATGTTCCCTGGTAAGATATGTTCCAGCAAGTAAAACAGGCCGTTAACATTGTAGAGGTATGCGAATTTTACGGCATTAATCTAAATCGGTCATATAAAGCAAAGTGTCCGTTTCATAATGAAAATACCCCCTCCTTCTCCATTTCTCCAAAGAAACAGATCTTTCATTGTTTTGGCTGTGGGGAAGGAGGCGATGTAATAACACTTGTAGCGAAACTGTTCTGTCTCACCCCCTTGGATGCCTGTAAAAAAATCAATGAGGACTTTCGACTGGGAATCATTCCGGGCAAGGTGAAAACAAAGAGTAATAAAAAAAGTGTGCAAGCGTTTAAGGAATGGGCGGAGGACACGGAATACAGATTGACAGAATTTCGTCGCAAACTGTTTTTGAATTTCGAGGATACAGAATATCTTGACTATTTACTGGACTTTATCAGAGATGATCCTCTGGATTTCTTCAAAACGTATGGGAGACGGTTTGACGTAAAATGGTGTCGGGAAACTGTTGACGCTTGTTTTAACATGCTCCCAATGAAATATTATGCAAAGGTGGTGTTAAATATTGATTACGACAGAGGATCTCGAAGAAGCCGGATTTTTTGATTTCGACCCTGAGAAGCTGGACAAAGAGGAAATTCTGGAAGAAAAAATTTTTGAGAGGATATTCGCAATTCCGAGCAGCACCGACAGAATCCGCTTGATTGGTAAGTTAACAGAGCAAGCAGAAAGGCTCAGAGTCAAAACCACCTTCAAAGCTCTATTGCGGGAGTATCAATCAGACTTTGCGCAAAAAAGGAGACAAAGCGGGAGCAATACCATACAGTTCACTTCCCCGCCTCTGCAAGGGCTGAAATGCGGTGAATGGGAAGCAACCGACAGCGGAATTATAAAAATTGTGGGAAGCGGGGCAGATCTTAAAAGGCTTGTTGCATGCCCCCATCCTATTATACCCATAGAGCGGCTGCAAAACGTAGAGACGGATACGGAGAAAATTAAACTGTCTTATTTCAAAGACAGCAGCTGGAAGAATGTCACTGTAGACCGCAGTATGATCGCAACAAGAACGGGGATTGTGAAACTATCCGATTTTGGCGTTGATGTAACTTCAGAATCAGCCAAAGACCTTGTGAGCTATTTGGGCGACGTAATTAATCTAAACGATATTCCCTTGACACGGAGCATTACGCGATTGGGATGGGTGCATGACAAGTTTGTACCTTTTGACGGCGAGCTTGCTTTTGACGGAGACCAGGAATTTAAAACATTGTTTGATTCTGTACGGGAACACGGGAAATTTGAAACGTGGCTGGAAGAAGCAAGAAGGCTTCGTGCCTATTCAGTTTATAATCGTCTATTGTTGGCGGCATCTTTTGCCTCCCCGCTTGTCTCTTTGCTTGGAATCAGTCCTTTTATCGTCCATTTCTGGGGCGGAACCGGCGTTGGAAAAACAGTAGGATTAATGTTAGCCGCGTCTGTATGGGGAGATCCTAAACAGGGAAAAATGGTACGTTCTCTCAATTCAACACAAGTTGGCATGGAGCGTAATTCTGTTTTTCTTCATGACCTCCCCTTCATTGGCGATGAGTTGCAAATTGTAAAGTCAAACTTTGATAACTTTGATAAATTGATTATGTATCTGTGCGAAGGCGTAGGCCGTGGGCGAGGACGTTCCGGCGGTGGCATTGAGGCTATTGGTAATTGGAATTGTGCATATATATTCAGCGGTGAAGAACCGATTACCAAATCATCATCAGGCGGAGGCGCAAAAAACAGAGTCATCGAAGTGGAGTGCGCATCATCTCTTGTCAAAGACGGAAATAGGACCGCGAACCTGTTGCGGGACAACTATGGATTTGCAGGGAAGCGATTTCTGGAGGTATTACCAACAACCAAAGAATTAAGAGATTTATATCAGACATTCCATGCAGAGATCATGACAACGGGGACTACGGAAAAGCAGGCTATGGCAATGTCGGCAATAATGGTAGCGGATGAAATTGCGTCGGTAGAGGTGTTTGGCGATAAAGCACTGGAATTCGCAGAGGTTTTACCTTACGTAATGTCTGCTAGCGATGTTGATGTTGCGACACGTGCCTACGAATGGGTATGCGATTGGGTGGCGCAGAACATGGCGCATTTCCGCACTGATCAAGAGTTTTGGGGAGAGATGGATTTTGAACGCGGATACTGCTGGGTTTTGAAATCAGTCCTTGAAAAAGCTATGCGCGAAAATGGTTATGATTATCGAGCGATTATGTCAAAATGGGCGGAAAGCGACGTAATAGAACGCAACAGCCAAGGGAAATTTGTACATCAACGAGTCATCAGAAGTATAAAGGCGAGCTATATAAAACTTACCAAACTTACCTTGGTAGAAAAAAGGTAAGCTAAAATATAAGTCGCTGAGCAGGCGTTATTATAAAAAACTTACCTAACTTACTTAACTTACCTAATAATTATTATTATATATAAAAAATAAAATTTACAAATTTTAAAATTTATATACGTATATAGGTATATCATTCAAAAGTTGGTAAGTTAGGTAAGCTCCCCAGCTAGACATATAAATTTAAGGTAAGTTAGCTGGTAAGTCAGGTAAGCTGAAAGGAGGAAAAGTTGGAACTTAGAGGCTATCAAATAGAAGCGATTGAAGCATTACCGGAAAGCGGCGCAGTATTGGAGCGTTTGGCAACAGGTCTTGGGAAAACCGTAATTTTTTCCCATATCCCTCGCAGGGGTAAGATGTTGTGCTTATCTCATAGGGAAGAGCTTGTGAGACAACCGGCGAAATATTTTGATTGCCCTGTGGGCTACGAACAAGCCCAGAAACGGTCAAACGGTGAAGAAGTAGTATTAGCCAGTGTGCAAAGTATGTCAAGGCGATTAAAGCGATTTCAGCGCGATGAATTTGATTTGATTGTTACCGATGAAGCGCATCACGCCGCAGCGAAGACCTATCGTGAGATATACGAATATTTCAGACCTCGTCTACACGTTGGTTTTACAGCCACTCCAAAGCGGGGAGACGGGGCGAGGCTTGATACTGTATTTGACCGTATTGTATTTGACCGAGACTTACAATGGGGCATTAAGAACGGATGGTTATGCGATATCTATTGTTTGCGCGTAGATATCGGCTATGATTTATCTCATGTTGCAAAGCGGTTGGGCGATTACGCGCCGGGTCAACTTGATAAAGCAATGAACATTGAATCCCAGAACAAAGCCATTGCCGCCGCATATTACAAGTACGCAAAAGGCCAAACCGTTATTTTTGCTACCTCTGTGGAACATGCCGAAAACATTGCCAAGGAAATTCCCGGTGCGGTAACGGTAACAGCGAAAACCCGGAACAGACAAGATATTATTGAAAAGTTCACACGCCGTGAAATCCCTGTTTTGGTCAATTGTATGATATTTACCGAAGGGACGGATATTCCGTTGGTGGAAACGATCATGATCGCCAGACCGACGCAAAATAGCAGCTTATATGTACAAATGGTAGGGCGTGGGCTGCGTCTCCATCCTGACAAGGAGAAGTTAACTTTGATTGATTGCGTGGGTATTACGGGTAAATCCTCCTTATGTACCGCGGCAACGCTTGTAGGGATTGACTTGGATGCGGTGCCCCAATACCAAAAAGATAGGGTGCAAGGAGACTTGTTTGACTTACCTGATATTGTCTCTCAGTTATCAGATTGTCCCGGTAGTTGGATACGCAACGTGGAACTTGTGAATTTGTGGGCAAAAGGCATGAATTACGACACTCATAATGTTAATTATTTTAAAATGCCAAACGGAGATATGACCGTATCATTGCCCAATCGGCATAAAATTAAGATTCCAGCTCCGGACCAGCTCGGAAATACCATATATCAAGGGACTGTTATGCCCATGCAGCGTGCGCTTGATCTTAATTACCGATATTTGCAATCATATCAACCGCATAACAAATATATTTGGGATTTGGGGATTGCCAAAAAATGGGGAAAGAAACCAGCTTCGGAGAAACAACTTAATATCATTAAACGGAAATGTAAAGGGTTTAACATTGAAAACCTAACGATGCTGCAGGCCAGTCAAATATTAAACAGGGTGATGTATCAATGATTAAAGGACGATATTTGGAAACTCAAGTTGAAAAAGTTATTGCTTATCTTAAGACGATGGGTTATTGGGGACAAAAGAACTATCCTCATCGTACTGACAGCGGAATTTATCTTGATGGGGAACCCTTTGACTATTATATTATCACAAATAAGGCGCAATTGGCATTTGACGCAAAAGAATGTAATTCCGCGCGTTGGCAAATAAGGGAAAAGGATATCAAACAAGCAAATAATCTTGTCAGATTAAGCCGATGCGGATTCGATGCTTTTTTCCTCGTGTATTTTACACACGAGGATAAAGTAATCAAATTTGACGTTGCTACGGTGATGCAGACATTAGCACAGGGGCGCAAAAGCATGAAGAGCAATGAGGGGAAAGAATATCGATTTGAGGATATCCTAAAATGAGATATAACGTCTGGACAATGGAGGAAACGGAATATTTGCGCGATTGCAGGGAGCGCCTTAAGCCGGTATCATATAGCGATATTGCCGCAGCGCTGGGACGATCGGTAAGGGAGTGCCAGTCAAGATATCATTATTACTTTGGCGATCACAAACATAATGATGAGATGCTGCCTGCCAATATCACCATTTGTTGGCTGTGCAAGCACACCAACAGGTTTGCTTGCCCATGGTTTGACCCCGACAATCCCAGGCCTGTAGACGGCTGGACCGCCGAAAAAGAGAGTAAATTGTGCGTCAATACCGATAACAGCAGGCATTATTACGTTACCTACAAAGTAAGCCATTGCCCCAAATTTGTGGCGGAAGATCCGGAATATTACGCGAGGTGGCGCGAGAGGCACAAAACCAAAAATGTCGGTGAATGTCGGTCTACAAAATAACACAATTTCCCCGCCGTGCCGGGGAGAAAAATATAAATCAACTTTTGTCAACCTGTCAAATCTCATTCCCCCGCTCCCCTGCACGGAGACGGAGCGGGGACTTTGTAAGGAGGGCTGAAAAATGGCAACCTTGGATCATTATTTGGGACGCGATCTCATTGCCGATATCGCCAAGGGTCGCTATGGAAAAGAAAAAGTCATGGAAATCATGGAAGTGGCGGCAACGGAAGCGGCCCACGACATGGAACGGCGGGTAACGGAATTTCTGCTGCTGCACTTTGCCCAAATTATGCACTATGAATTGGGCTTCGGCAGGCAGCGATTGGAGCGGTATATCAATCATCTCGCGGAACAAATGGCGGCCTTCGACGCGGGAGCATATGATATTGACGATATGAGACAAGCGTTGATAGACGACGCCAAATTCGAGTTGGAGCTAAAATGGACTGAGGAGCGATGAGATGAAACGTGAAGAAGTGCTTGAAAAGGCGAAGAAATGTGTTTGCGGAGGTTGCCGAGTATGATTATATATAACAACCGCTACCCTAACGGGGTAGACGTTGGAGCGGTAAGACCGACAATACACGGCAATTACAGCGGCGGAATCAGGGTGTATACGCCGGGGAAGAAAGAGGTAGTAGACTATGAATCTAAACGAAATCGCAAAAGAAATCCATCAAAACGCGGTAAATCACGGTTGGTGGGATGAGGAAAGATCATTACCCGAGATCATCGCCCTGTGTCACTCCGAGTTATCGGAGGCATTGGAGGAGTACAGAGACGGGCGCGGGATGGTATGGTACGACGCTTACAACAAGCCCGAGGGTATCGCCGTTGAGATGGTTGACTGTATCATTAGGATACTTGACTACTTGCAGTATCGTAATGTCGATATTGAGGCAGTATTACGTAACAAGCACGAGTATAACGTAACACGCCCATATCGCCACGGCGGCAAGCGGTGTTAGACCATGACCAAGTACGAGCTTAGACAATATCGCGACATATCACGGGAGATTGAGCAGTTGAGAGAGCAGCAGGCGGGACTGATAAGGCTGGTCAAGGAGCATGACGGCCAGCCCCGTGGCAGCGGTATCAGTGATCCTACGGGTAAGGCAGGCGCTACGATGGCAACGATATCAAGCCGTATTGATGGTCTGCTGGTAAGACTGTTAGAGCTGCGCGATGAGATAGAGAGAGCCATTGAGCATTTGCCGCCACGGGAGCGGATGTTGATGCGGTATTATTATATCGACTGTATGACCTGGGAACAGGTAGCGGAGCGGATGCACTATAGCCGTCAACATACACTCCGCTTACACGGAGCGATTTTGGGAAAATTAAAAGATGAGACTAAATGAGACTATCATCTGTGATATAATGTAAGTGGTAAATAGTACAAGCTATTAGCAATGTCCTCCTTTCGTGTGAGCACCCCGATCTGGGCGGGGTGCTCTGGTGTTATTATGCAACAGTATGCTGAGACATTTTACAAATCATTTGCGTGGCAACAATGCAGAGATAGTTATGCACGCAGCGTTGGTTATTTGTGCGAGGAGTGCGGAGCGGCTGGTGAGATCGTCCACCATATCAAGCATATCACACCGGACAACATCAACGACCCTAACATAACTCTTGGCTTTGATAACCTGCAATTATTGTGCAGAGATTGTCACGCAAAAAAACATAAAAAAAATAACAGGCGGTATCTGGTGGACAGCGCCGGGCGGGTCGTTGCAGATTGACACCCCCCCCTATCCATAATGTTTCCGCTTGTCTACTAGAC
>CALXJX010000054.1 GCA_944388735.1 uncultured Clostridia bacterium | reverse complement strand
CTTTCCGCGGGGCGCGTGCAATCGGTTACTGTGCGCCTGATTGTGGATAGGGAAAACGATATTCGCAATTTTGTGCCGCAGGAATACTGGACGATCACTGCCAAGCTCGCAGATCAGCAGGGAAAGAATCGATTTGAAGCGGTTTTCTATGGCAAGGCGGGCAAAAAGCTCGTGCCTGAAAACCAGGAGCAGACGCAAGCGATTCTGGATGCGATTCTGGGAAAAGATTTTATCATCACAAAAGTGAAGAAGGGAACAAAGCAGCGCCGGCCCTTTGCCCCCTTTACAACGAGCACCTTGCAGCAGGATGCGGCGAGAAAACTCGGCTTTACCACCAAGAGAACCATGGCTGTGGCGCAGGGGCTCTATGAGGGCGTAAAGCTGAGCGAGAGCGAAACTGTGGGTCTTATCACCTATATGCGCACGGATTCCACGCGTGTTTCCACCGAGGCGCAGCATGCGGCAAGAGAGCAGATTATAAAACAGTATGGGGCAGAATATGCGCCGGAAAAATTCAATGTTTACGCCGGGAGAAAAAATGCGCAGGATGCCCACGAGGCCATCCGGCCTACTTATGTGGAGCGCACGCCGGCCAGCATTAAGGAAAAGCTGACGGCGGATCAGTATAAGCTCTATCAGCTCATCCATTCCCGCTTTTTGGCGAGCCAGATGACGCCTGCGCGCTATGAGAATATGTCTTACGAACTGGAAGTGGAAGGGTATACTTTTCGCGCTTCCTTTTCTAAGCTGGTCTTTCACGGCTTCAAGGCTGCATACGATGTGCAGATGGAGGAGGATGAGAGCCAGAACAAGACGATGCCGCCCATGGTGGAGGGCGATTCCTGTAAAGCGCTGAAGATTGAGCCAAAACAGAACTTTACCTCTCCGCCGCCCCGGTATACAGAGGCCAGTTTGGTGAAAACGCTGGAAGAACTGGGCATCGGCAGGCCTTCCACATATGCGCCCACTATCTCTACCATTTTGGAGAGAGAGTATGTGAAAAAAGAAAAGAGGGCGCTGGTGCCTACCGAGCTGGGCGAGATCGTGACAGATTTAATGAAGAAAAACTTTCCGGATATTGTGGATATTCAGTTTACCGCAGATATGGAGGAAAAGCTGGATACCGTGGAGAGCGAAGGCAGGGATTGGCGCGGGATTGTTGGCGAATTCTATGCTCCCTTTGAAAAAGAGCTGGAAAAGGCCGAGCAGAGCGTAGAACATGTGAAAATTCCAGATCGCCCGGCGGGCATTATCTGCGAGCTTTGCGGCGCAGAGATGGTCTATAAGAGCGGGCGCTTTGGAGAGTTTATCGCATGCCCCAATTATCCGGCTTGCAAAAATACCAAGCCAATTAAGAATACCATTAAAACGCCCTGTCCCAAATGCGGCGGGACAGTGGTGCAAAAGCGCTCTAAAAAGGGACGGATTTTCTATGGGTGCGATAATTACCCGAAATGCGATTTTGTTTCCTGGGATATGCCGATAGAGGAAAAGTGCCCAGTATGCGGCAGCTATATGGTACAAAAGCGGGGGAAAGGCGCTTATAAGAAATGTGCAAATGAAAACTGCCCCACCAACCAAAAAGGCGCCAAGGGAGCAAAAGATGAATAAAGTAACGATAGTCGGCGCAGGCCTTGCAGGATGCGAGGCCGCGCACCAGATCGCGCGGCAGGGAATTGCCGTGGATCTCTATGAGATGAAGCCGGAGCAATATACTCCGGCTCATCGCTATCCGGGGTTTGCAGAGCTTGTCTGCTCCAATTCTCTTAGGGCCGATCGGCTGGAGAACGCTGTTGGCCTCCTTAAGGAGGAGATGCGCGTTCTGGGTTCGCTGATCCTGGAGGCGGCGGATGCCACTAAAGTACCTGCGGGTGGCGCGTTGGCCGTGGATCGCACGGCATTTTCGGATTATATTACACATAGGATAAGAGAAAACCCGCTGATTACCGTGCGACATAGGCAGGTGCAAAGCTTAAAAGAGCTGGAAGGGATTCTCGTAGTGGCCAGTGGCCCGCTTACTTCGGATGCACTCTCCAGAGATATTGCGCAAAGAGTAGGGGAAGAGCAGCTGCACTTTTTTGATGCAGCGGCGCCTATTGTGATGGGCGAAAGCCTGGATTATAGCAAAGTGTTTGCGGCTTCCCGCTATGGCAGGGGAACAGAGGATTATCTGAACTGCCCCATGAACCAGCAGGAGTATGAGGCCTTTTACCGGGAGCTTCTCCTTGCCGAGTGCGCGCAGCTTCATGGATTTGAAGGGGAAGAGGTTTTTGAAGGATGCATGCCTGTGGAAGTGATGGCAAGGCGCGGGCCGCAGACGCTGCTTTTCGGGCCGCTCAAGCCAGTGGGCTTGACTGCGCCGGATGGCACGAGGCCATATGCCGTCGTGCAACTGAGGAAGGAAGATGCACAGGGGCGGATGTATAATCTGGTTGGATTTCAGACACACCTAAAATTTTCAGAGCAAAAGCGCGTGTTTTCCATGATACCCGGCCTGGAAAATGCAGAATTTGCCCGCTTCGGCGTGATGCATAAAGAAAAACTAAAGCAGGACAGACCGGAGGTTGATATTCTTACCTTGTCTGCCACGC
>CALXJX010000053.1 GCA_944388735.1 uncultured Clostridia bacterium | reverse complement strand
TGGGCTCTACCTCCATAGAATTTATATATTTCATTTTCTCTAACAACTGCCTGATCCCCACCACGACCTAATACTATATCCATAGCAGTTTGTGCAGATTTATATTTTTCTTTGTCATTTATTCCTTCATTTGAAACAGCTATACTTAAAGTAAATTGTATTTTTTCATTAGTGTTAATATCTTTAATTTTATCTAAAATACTAAATTTGTCGTCTTTTACTTTTTCCAAATATCTTTGCTCAAAGAAATATATATATCTATCTTTTTCAACTTTGATTAAAACACCATTAGTATCATTAGCCCAATCATATATACATTTATCAATTTCTGCTGTAATTAAAGGCTTTTCTTCAGTTTCTAATCTTAGCATCATTTCTTCATAATTGTCTATCATTATAATACCAATACATGATTTTGAATCTTTAAATTCTTGTTGTAATTTTACATTTTCTGTATCATCAATAAAATAAAGCATAATCATATATTCTCTTTTTGATCTCTTTTCTTTATTTTTATTATATCTAACATATTTTGCTATAACTTTATAAGTCTTATCACCTATATCAATTTCTTTTATTATATCGTCTTTATTAGTTGTTTCTTTATTTTTTTCAATAATATCTTTTATATCAAGAGTAATATCTGTGATATATGTATTTATATCAACATTTGCAAAATCTTTTACAAACTTTGAACTTTTCCAAATTACATTTCCATTACTTTCTAGTATTATTAATGGAAATGGTGAATTTATTAAACTTGTTTTTGCAGCTGTGTCTACTGTTAATGTAAGATCTTGCAATGTTTCGGATAATTTATTTTTTCTTTTTTTATTTACATAGTATGTATAACCTAAAAGTAATATATATATACAAATAGAAGCCAAAATCATTTTGGTGTTTTGTATACATATAACAATCAATAAAATTAATATCAAAGCTAAGTATATTTTAGTTCTTGATACTAAGTTATCCATAACTTTTCTATTAGTATTTTGCATACTTCATCTCCTTATATTTATTCTTATTTATTGTACTAGGAATAATCCATTTTGTCAAGAAATCTTGTCTTTATGTTTGTTTATACATGTAAAAATCAATAAAAAATTGTATTGATTTAATTTAAATTTTTATGTATAATATATTAGAAAAAATGAATGAGATGAAAATTCAAAAGGAGGTATGCTTAATGAAAGTAATATTAAAAGCAGATATAAAAGGAGTAGGTAAAAAAGATCAAATAATAAATGCATCAGATGGACATGCAAGGAATTATTTAATTCCAAGAGGACTTGCAGTAGAAGCAAATAATGAGAATATGTCAAAATTAAAAGCAAAGCAAGATTCAGTAAAATTTAAAAAGAATCAAGAAAGAGAAGAAGCAATAAAAACAGCAGATAAGCTAGGAAAAATATGTTTAAAGATAAAAGTGAAAGCGGGAGAAAATGGAAAAATATTTGGAGGAGTATCATCAAAAGAAATAGCACAAGAATTAGAAAAGGAATACAAAATCGTTGTAGATAAAAAGAAAATAGAATTAAAAGAAACAATAAAAACTTTAGGAATGAGAACTGTAGAAATAAAGTTATTTGAAGGTGTAGTTGGAAAATTAAAAATAGATGTGATTTCAGAGTAGAGGGATTAGGAGGATGGATAAAATTCTTGTTTTTAGGGATTTTATGACTGACCTTATACTAACAGGAAGGAGTAATATTAATGGAACTAGGAAAAGTGCCACCACATGACTTAGAAGCTGAACAAGCAATCATTGGAAGTATGTTAACAGATAAAGATGCAGTTATTTCAGCAATAGAGGTTTTAAAAGAAGATGATTTTTATCGTGAAGATAATAGATTAATATATTCAGCAATTTTAAATTTATATAATAGAGCAGAACCAATTGATATAATTACAGTAAAAGCTGAACTTGAGACTATGGGAAAATTTGAACAAGTTGGTGGACTTGAATATTTAGCAGAATTGCCGGAAAAAGTTCCAACTACAGCCAATAGTTCAAAATATATAAAAATTGTAGAAGAAAAGTCAACTTTGAGAAATTTAATAAAAACAGCAAATGAAATTATAGAACTAGGTTATGACCCAACAGAAGATGTTGAAGATATTATGGAAGGTGCAGAAAAAAAGATTTTTAATATAATGCAAAATAAAAATCAAAAAGGTTATTCTGCAATGAAAGATATATTAGTTGATAGTTTTACACAATTAGAAGAACTATATAATAGGAAACAACATATAACAGGAGTTCCTACAGGATTTGCAGATTTGGATTATAAAACTGCTGGATTTCATAGTTCGGATTTAATATTAATTGCAGCAAGACCTGCTATGGGAAAATCAGCTTTTGCATTAAATATTGCAACAAATGCAGCAGTAAGAGCTAAAGTGCCAGTAGCTATATTTAGTTTAGAGATGTCAAAGGAACAAATGGTAAATAGAATTTTGTGTAGTGAAGCTATGGTTGATAGTAATAAAGTTAGAACAGGTAAGTTGGAAGATGATGACTGGACTAAACTAGCTGAGGCAATAGGACCTTTGTCAGAAGCAGAAATATATATTGATGATACACCAGGAATTTCCGTAATGGAAATAAGAGCGAAATGTAGGAAACTTAAATTAGAAAAAAATATAGGAATGGTAGTAATAGACTATTTACAATTAGTACAAGGAAGTAATAAGAAAAATGGAAGTAGAGAGCAAGAAATTTCTGAAATAAGCCGTTCGTTAAAAATTCTTGCAAAAGAAATAGGAGTACCAGTTGTGGCTCTATCACAATTATCAAGAGCAGTAGAACAAAGACC
>CALXJX010000052.1 GCA_944388735.1 uncultured Clostridia bacterium | reverse complement strand
TTCTCATGGAAAAGGAAAGAAAATCCTTGTATATAAATATAAAGCAAAAAAGAACTACAGAAGAACTCAAGGACATAGACAACCATATACAAAGGTTGAAATAACAAAAATCAAAACAGCTGCTGAAAAAGCTGAAGCTAAAGCAGAAGCAAAACCAGCAGAAAAGAAAACAGCTACAAAAAAAGAGACTGTTAAAGAATAATAAGGTTAAATATAAAATACTACATGAAGGGAGTTGAATTAAATGGCTCATAAGAAAGGTCAAGGTAGTGTAAAGAACGGTAGAGATAGTGAATCAAAACGTTTAGGACTTAAAAGAGCAGATGGACAAATAGTTCCAGCTGGAAATATCTTAGTAAGACAAAGAGGTACTAAGTACCACCCAGGTACAAATGTTGGCATAGGTAGTGATGATACTTTATATGCTAAAGTAACTGGAAAAGTAAAATTTGAAAGATTAGGAAGAGATAAGAAAAAAGTTAGTGTTTATCCAGTAGAAGAAACAGCTAACAAATAGACTTTTAAGAGATTTTTAAATATAAATTTTGCCTAAATATAGATAGAAAGGACATAAATCAAAATATTTGATTTATGTCCTTTCGGTTTTAATATGCTTTAATTAAATCATCCATATTGTATAATCCATTCTTCTTTGTAATTATAAATTTGGCGGCTTTAAGTGTACCTTCAATATATATATTTCTAGAATATGCAGTATGAGTAAGACTTATGCATTCATTTTCCCCTAAGAACATTACAGTATGTTCACCTATTAAGCTTCCGACCTCTTACAGAAGAAAAACCAATTTCATTGTAGCTCTTTGTGCGGTTTTTAATAGTATTTCTATTAAAAACATATTTGTATTTATTGTTATTTTGTTTGTTTATATTATTAGCAATCATGAGTGCAGTGCCACTTGGAGAATCTACTTTATTTCTATGATGCTTCTCAATAATCTCAATATCCATATCCTTTAAATGTTGTGAAAAATAAGATACAATATTGGAAAAAATGTTTATTCCATATGACATATTAGAAGATTTAAAAATAGGAATAGCTTCAGAAAATTCTGATATTTTATTTTCATCATCTTGAGAAAAACCAGTTGTAGCAATTACAATAGGAATTAAATTTTCTACTGCATAATCCAAAATATTAAGAGATGAGTTAACTGTAGAGAAATCTATTATTACATCTGGTTTTTGCGAGATATTATAAATTAAATTTGAATTGTTTTTATCTATACCATATAACAAGTTAAAATCCGATATATTTTTTATATAATTTGTAAGAGCTGTTCCCATATTACCTTTGCAACCATTTAATAAAATATTTATCATTATATCACATTCCTTTCGTGGCAAATTATTAACAAAGAGTATTTAGATTTATTTAGAAATTAAAGTGTAAAAATATAATACATTCTTCATAAAATAAAAGATATAACATATTTTGTTATATCTTTATTAATATATATTCAATACAATTCTAAATTAGTCTAAAAAATATTACACTCAAGAAAATATATGCATATCTATAAAAAGTTTTTCTTTTTAATTTACTTTGTATGTATAAGTATGTCTCTAAACAAGCACTATACTTATCCATGATTGTAACTATATAAGATTCTCTATAACGGGGAAGACTAAAAGTTACAGGCCACATATGTTTTAAAATTATATCTTTTTCTAAATCATTTAAATCAAATATTTCATTTGCATTTTTTAGAGCTATTTGTGGATGAACAAAAGCATGAAGTCCAGGAAGTTGTATATCTCTATATTTTTTTCTCCAATCATATAAAAATAGGTCATGTAACATT
Organism: uncultured Clostridia bacterium; assembly: GCA_944388735.1. Taxonomy (GTDB): domain Bacteria; phylum Bacillota; class Clostridia; order TANB77; family CAG-508; genus CAG-269. The sequence goes on along the minus strand of CALXJX010000052.1, from coordinate 1,267 downwards.
GCAGCTCTAGTAGCAGAAATATAATCTAATTTTAATGCTTTACAAGAAATATATGTAAAGTAAGCTACCTGCATACAATGTTTATAACAAGAAGTATTGCAATGTTGCCTAAAATGTTTCATTTGTTTTACAGTATCATTTGAAATTATATCTTTAATAATATCAAAAAATTCAGTTAGCCCGTATTTTTCATTAATTTTGGAATGTGCACTTTTATCTACAAATGAATCTATATTGTGACCGATTTCGGTATATATATCTTCAGTATCACTATCATTTAAAACTATATTTTTATTTTCTTTCTTTAGAAAAGAAATTAATTTCATTTTCTACCATATCCCCTTTAAATTTTATTGCATAATAACTCATATAATTATTATACCATTTTTAATGAGAAATGTGAAGAAATTAAGAAAGAATTAATAATCGATCAAGGTGAGACAAACGGACAGTCCTGGCTAGAAATTAAGCGAAGTCCCTAATAGCTGTTTATTTAGAAAATTTTTGCAGTGACGCGTAAGCGACCAAACGAGCCATTTTAATGGCGAGTGCGAATTGGAGCAACCTTCCTGCGTTACAAAGAAATCCGTTTTTTTCTTTGTAACATCAGGGGGTTGCGACACCAAGGAACAAAAAAATTTGAGAAATAAACAGCTATTAGGGACTTCGCTTAATTTCTAGCCAGAACTAACTGTCCATGTTGGCTCATACAATAATTTGCAATAATGAGTCTATTTTCTTTTTATTATTTTTTGTTAATTCAACTAATGGAAGTCTTGGAATGCCGAAATCAAATCCTATTTTATTTAAGGCATACTTTATAGGGATTGGGTTTACTTCACTAAATAAAGCATTTATAAGTGGTAGTGCATATATCTGAGAAGCAGAAGCTTTTTGCCAATTGCCAGTTAAATAGTCCATTACCATATCATGCACAAATTTAGGATATATATTAGATAAAACAGATATTACACCTAGACCGCCTAGGGATAGTATAGGAACAATTTGATCATCATTTCCTGAATAAATTGCAAGGTTATCTTGGCAAAGATTTGCTATTTTTGCAACTTGAGAAATATTACCGGCTAGCTTCTTTTACTGCAACAATATTATCGATTTTTGAAAGTTCTAGCAAAGTTTCTGGTTCAATGTTTAAGCCCGTTCTGCTAGGCACATTATATAGAATAATAGGCAGATTTACATTTTTCGCTATTTTGGCATAATGGTGTATTAGTCCTTGTTGAGTGGTTTTATTGTAATAAGGTGT
>CALXJX010000051.1 GCA_944388735.1 uncultured Clostridia bacterium | reverse complement strand
TTCTGGCGGAGGCGGTGGCTTCTCCGGAGGAGGCGGCGGTGGCCGGTGGTGGAGGCCGGAATGGGCGGTAGATAATGTACAAAAATTGGACTGCAAAATTGCGGTCCTTTAAAATTTAGCCCTTAAAAAGGATTATAACAAATTAAATTTTATGTCCTAGCTAGCCAGCACTGAAAACCTACTCCCGCACGTTTTCAACTATGGGAAATCCCATATCCTTTTATAGGATTTTAATTTAATCTTTATTTGTCATCATTTTTAAAAATTGTACTAACAATTTATAAATTTTAGTCCAAGAACTTATATAAGATATCTCCTCTATAGTGTGACAATTTTTCATACTAGCTCCTATAGAAATTATATCTAGTTCGTCTATTCTTTTATTAATCGCAGAGCATTCAATCCCACCATGTGCAATCTCTTCTTTAGGATATATATGATATTCTTCAAAATAAACTTTTTGATAATTATGTAATAATAAAGATCGCTTATCGGCTTTCCATATAGAATCTCTATACATTTCTGTAACTTTAAATCCGTATTTTAACTCTATGCTCCTTTTATTTAAGTTTTCGAGTTCTTCTTCATTTATACTTCTAAGTATGTACTTAATTTTTATTTCATTTTCCAAAGTCAAAATACAACCTAAATTAGCTGAAGACTTACTTTTAGAAATATATCCACATTTTAAATTTAGTATTTCATTTAAAATATTTTCAGTATCTTCCTTAGTAAAACTTAAACTATTATTTATTTTTTCAATATGTGCATTTAAGCCTTGAAATATTTCATTTATATCTAATTTTGTATTCAAAATAACCTCACAACATTTTGCTAATTCATTTTCAAATGTTCCACCATTAATGCCTCTTATGAATATGTCCTTATCCTTTAATAATTTAGCTACTGTTGTAATAGCATTATTTTCAGATAAATCAATGTTATCTCCTGAATTTCCTCCTGGGAAACCATCTACAATTATTCTATAACTAGGCATATTATTTTCAATAAAAGTCCCTTTAAAACAATATTCATTACATATATCACCATCCGAACCAATGAACACTACATCATCACGCCCACTGTCTAAATTAATAATTCTTTTACTTTCCACCTTAGAATATGGAAAAGTAACTGCACCATTAAATGTAGTTTCTTCCTCTGTCGTAAAAAGAAATTCTAAATCAGGATACTTTAAATCTTTATTCTCGATAATGGTAAGCATCATTGCTAAACCAACACCTTGATCTGCACCTAACGACGTATCTTTAGCGGTTACTTCATCACCATCAACAATAACTTCAATTCCATCTTTTGAAAAATCGTGTTTGCTATCCTTACTTTTAACACATACCATATCTAAATGGGCTTGCAAAGCAATAGGTTCCGAATCAATAGAACCTTTTTTCTTAATTAAAACATTGTTATATTTATCTTTAAAATAATGCAAATTATTTTTTTTGGCAACATTAACAAAAAATTCCGCAATTTTTTCTTCGTGACCTGACTCTCGTGGAATTTTTGATATTCTCAAAAAATTATTAATAAGAGTTTCTTTCATATTTTTTTCGTCAAACATAACATTCCTCCTACTTTTGTTTTATGCCAAATAAAAAGTATCATAATTTTAATGATACAAATCTATTATAATAATAACATATTTAGATATTTTTTTCCATACTCCCATTGAAATTTAAAATAACTTTATATGTAATAATTTTTGAAAGATAACAAAGTTCGTAACTTGTATGTGATTCGCTCCAAAGCTGTGTACCACTGAGAATAAAAAGAAATCTCAATGTGGTGTTCTTTTTTTGCAATTTTTCTTAGCAATAATTATAATATTATAGAACCATCATTTGAAAGGCGTGATTACATGATAATGTTGAATATTAAAGAAATTTTAAAAAGAAAAACAAAATAATAAATTTTGCGAGTTATCCTCCAAAGAACAAAATAAAGTAGCATTATACTTATTTAATAGCATCCACTATCCAATAGAAAAAATGTATAAATTCAGATAAAGTACTTGACAATTTCAAACAAATGTTTTATAATATTGCTAATTTAATGTAGGGATGTGAATTTATGGAAGAAAACAAATTATCCATTCAAAATAAATTGGCTATAGAAGATATAAAAAATTTAATATATACCGTAAGAGGAAAACAAGTTATGATGGATAGCGATGTTGCTAATATATATCATTGTGAAACAAAATATGTGAACCGTGTAGTAAAAAGAAATATAGAGCGATTCCCAGAAGAATTTTGTTTTCAATTGAATGAAAATGAGTTTGAAGTTTTAAGGTGCCAATTTGTCACCTTAAACGAAAATGGAAGAGGACAACATAGAAAATACTTACCTTATGTATTTACCGAACAAGGTATAGCAATGTTATCAGCTTTATTAAAAAGTGATGTGGCAGTAAGTGTTAGTGTAAATATTATGAAAGCTTTTATTGAAATGAGAAAATTCTTAATGCTTAATGGACAAGTATTTGAAAGACTAACAAGTGTAGAACATAAATTATTAGAACATGATAAAAAATTTGACGAAGTCTTTAATCAATTACAATTGGAAGAAAATATCAAGCAGAAAATATTTTTTGATGGTCAAATATATGATGCTTATAGTATCATTATAGATATTATAAAAAAGGCAAATAACAAGATTTTAATTATAGATAATTATATTGATGATAGTATATTAAAGATGTTAACTAAAAAGAAAAAGAATGTAGAAGTAGTTATTTTAACCTCTAACAAAAGTAATATTCAAAATATAGATATTCAAAAATTTAATAAAGAATATCCTATTCTAAAAATTGCTAAAACAAATAAATTTCACGATAGATTTATTGTTATAGATAATAAAGAAATGTATCATTTAGGAGCTTCTATAAAGGATGCGGGCAAAAAATGTTTTGGAATTAATAAAATAGACGATAAAGAGATTATAGAAAAAATAGTTAGTTTATAAACATAATAGCTCTTAATACTTTACGACACAAAAAATAAATAATAAATTTACAAAAAAGACTAGGAATTAACCTCCTAGCCTCTTTGCTTTATTCTATTATTTCTCCTATCAAATCATACCCTTGTACTCCTGTTATTTTGCACATCACAAA
>CALXJX010000050.1 GCA_944388735.1 uncultured Clostridia bacterium | reverse complement strand
AGTTGTAATAACTTTTCTTTTTGTTCTCCTAAAGAAAATCCTTCTCGTGCCTGATCCTCTGTCGAAACACGAATATAAACTGCTGCAATCATCCTTTCATTATTCATAATATTTCCTCCTTTTCTTTTAATGAAAGGCACCAAAAAAGGTGTCACATAACAAGACACCTTATACTTCATATTGATTATTTACACGACAAAATAAACCAATATTGTGGGAGTATATAAACTCTCAATTAATTAATGCCTTGCTATGTACTCTGATAAATCAGCAATTGGGATTTTCTTCTTTAAGTTCCCGACATAAAAGTATTTTTGTTCATTAAAGAACAGATATAATTGGTTATTTATAATAACCTTATGAGGCTCGACATACGCTAAATTCGTATGCTCAACAATTCTTAGATGACCCTCTATAATTTGGTAGGGCCTATTGTTAAATTTGCAAGACCAATTAATTTTGGCTTTGAGTTCATCACTCATATTGATTTTCTTTTTAATTATTTTAATCATATCACATCACACCTTTCTTTGCAATAACGCACAAAAAAATCAATCTTTTCAGATTGATTTAATCATTAACGTCACATTGGTGCGACGATTTTACCTTATGGAGCGGGTTGTGGGAATCGAACCCACGGCAAAAGATCGGAAGCCTTTTATTTTACCACTAAACTAAACCCGCATATATTTATAGTTTAACATATATTTTTTAATATGTCAAATGAAATATAGCTACTTTGTATTTGATGGTAATCATTTTTGTAAAAAAATATACCATAAATTATTTTCAAAAATTATAAATTGATTGACAAAAGGATATATTAATAGTAAAATGTTAGTGTGGACTAACAAGTTTTGTTGTTTAAGGAGGAATAATGTTAGAATTAAATAATATATGTTTTAAAAGAGATAATAAAAAAATATTAGATCATATTAATTTGAAAATAGATACAAATAGGTTTATAGCTATCACTGGCCCAAATGGTTCTGGTAAATCAACTTTAGCTAAAATTATTATGGGAATTGAAAAGCCAGATGAAGGAGATGTAATATTTGATGGTAAAAATATTACTGATATGTCAATAGACCAAAGAGCTAAAATTGGAATTGGATTTGCCTTTCAACAACCAGTAAAATTTAAGGGAATAACTGTATATGATTTGTTAAAAATTGCTTCTCAAAAGAATTTGAATAAAAAAGAAGCTTGTGAAGTTTTGTCTAAAGTTGGATTATGTGCAAATGAGTACATAGATAGAGAGATAAATTCTTCTCTATCTGGAGGAGAATTAAAAAGAATAGAAATTGCAACAGTTGCAATTCGTAACTGTAAATTCACAATTTTTGATGAACCTGAGGCTGGTATAGATTTATGGAGTTTTACAAATTTAATAGATGTTTTTGAAAATATAAGAAATATAGTAAACGGTACTACTATTGTGATTTCTCATCAAGAAAGAATATTAGAAATTGCAGATAAAGTAATTTTATTAAGAAGAGGAAAAATCGATCAAATAGGAGATAGCAAAACTATTTTAAATAATAATTTAAAAATTAAGAGATGTTGTAAATTGAAAGAATAGAGGTGAAAAGAATTTAATGGAAAAAAAGTATATAAATAAATTAGATGAAGATTTGTTAAATAAAATATCTAGTATAAAGAATATTAGAAATAGCGCGTATAATATACGAAAAAACGGGGAAGGTGTTGAAAGACAAACAACAACTAATATTAATATAGTTACAAAGGAAGATAAGAGTGGAATAGATATATATATAAAACCAAATACTAAGAATGAAATGGTACATATTCCGGTTATTTTAACAGAAGAAGGAGTAACTGATCTTGTATATAATGATTTTTATGTAGGTGAAAATTCAAATGTTACTATTATAGCTGGTTGTGGAATACATAATGATTATCATAAAAACTCTCAACATGATGGAATACATAGATTTTTCTTAGAAAATGGAGCGAAAGTAAAGTATATAGAAAAGCATTATGGTGAGGGGATAGGAAGTGGTGAAAAAATTCTTAATCCTGTAACTGAAGTTTATATGAAAAAGGGAAGTTCAATGGAGATGGATAGTACTCAAATAAAGGGAGTAGATTCTACTATAAGAAAAACTATTGGAGTGCTAGAAGAAGATACAAACTTTGTTATAAATGAAAAAATAATGACAAATGGTAAACAGAAAGCTAAGACTATATTTGAAGTTAAACTTAATGGAGAAAATTCTAGTACTCATGTTATTTCTAGATCAGTTGCTATTGATGAATCAGAACAATTTTTTGAGTCAAATATTTATGGAAATTCTAAGTGTTTTGCTAGAAGTGAATGTGATGCTATAATTAAAGATAATGCCAAAGTTTCAGCTACTCCTGAAATAATTGCTAATCATGTTGATGCTAATCTAGTACATGAAGCAGCAATAGGTAAAATTGCAGGAGAACAATTAACTAAGTTGATGACTCTTGGTTTATCAGAAAAAAAAGCAGAAGAAGAAATAATAAAAGGATTCTTAAGATAATTATTATTACTAGAAAAGTTATTTGACAATTTACATAAAAAATGATATAATTACATAAGTAAAAATTTGAAGAACTAAAGTTTAATAATGAAAGGTGGAAAAAAATATGAAGTACATAAGTAGAAAAAATAAGGAAAAGTTAATATTCTTAGATGTTCATGGAGGAAGTGCTACAATTCAAACACGGAGTAAGAGTAGATTAACGAATGGATTTAATATACTTAAGGTAAATAAAAACATTTTATATATTTTAAGTATGGTTTTAGAAGATGATGAGGAGATGTATAAAATATATAAAATAAAATCTTCGAAAGAATTATTGTCAAGTCTTGATACAAGTTTGGCAGGATATGACGAAGAAAAATTATATAGTATAATTGGAAGAGAGAAAGAATTGAAGCCTTGTTCTATGTCAAATTCTCTAAATGCGATACTTTCTAGCTTTGCGATTTTACCTGGAGTTTGTGATGTAGTAGTAAAAAGAGTAATAGATGATTCTCAAAAAACCATTACTAAACTCTTTCCACTTGTCAGTGAAGAAAGAAATAGGTTCGGGGATATTTATTATCCATATAGTGGTGGAAATTACAGAGATATTCTTGAATTTGCTATAAGAGCAGGAGAGATAGTTGAGTTGAAAGAAGGAAATTATAGCAATATAAGAAATAGAAAGAAAATTAATTAGAAAAGTAGGGTATCCTAAATAATTTTTTGGGGTACCCTAAAAAAATTATAAAAAAATGAATAAAAGTATTGACAAAAGCATATAAAATTAATATAATCTCGAGTTTGACACTTTTGAAAGAGTAAAAAGTCTGTAACACAGTGTATATCTGTGATACAGGCTTTTAT
>CALXJX010000049.1 GCA_944388735.1 uncultured Clostridia bacterium | reverse complement strand
TCTACTTAGTGAAATTGTTTCTCCTTTGTGTTGTCCTGCAATAAAAAATGTTCCTGCAATTATATCATTGCCTAAAACTCTATTTAGTTCTAAGTTTAATAGTTTTCCCTCATCATTACAAATTAAATCTACATTATGTTCTAATTGCACATACTCTACAAGTCCACCTACAACTTTTTGCATTTCTTTTAAAGTATGAGGAATCTTTAATTGGTATGGCTCTTCATTTGGTGCTACTACTAAAATTCTGATTTTATTCATTGTTTTATTACTCCTTATTGTTCTATTTGTAAAATGTCAAATAAATCACATTTCATATTACTGTACAATTCTTGCACCTGTATATTGTATTTACTTGCATAACTTTTATTTTCTGTTTCAATAAGTACAAAGTTTAATTTATATAAACAGGTAACTAAATTAAATACATCTTGTTCTACTTCTTCGCTATTTTCTAATTGTGTTTCTACTTCATCTAAGCCTAATAAATCTCCTCTTTCAAATTCTTGTAATATTTTATTTTTATTAATTTTTAATTTCATTTACTCCCACCTCTTATCAATATTCACAAATTTTGTATATTGTCCTAACCAACCTAATTCAACTACACCTTGTTCTCCTGCTCTGTTTTTGGCAATTATAATTTCAGCATTGTTTTGATTCTCTATATCAAAATTATAATAGGACTCTCTGTGAATAAACATTACTATATCTGCGTCTTGTTCTATACTTCCACTATCTCTTAAATCTGATAGTTGAGGTCTTTTATCATTAGTTGCTCTTTTTTCGTTTGCTCTACTTAGTTGTGATAGTGCAATAACTGGTACATTTAATTCTTTTGCTAATATTTTTAATGACCTACTTATATCTGCGACTTCTTGTTCTCTTGAGTTTTTACCTGTACTCGGTGTTATAAGTTGTAAATAATCAATAATTATTAAACCTATTTTTTCATCTAAGTTCATCTTTCTACATTTTGTTTTTATGTCTGAAATTTTAATAAGTGAATTATCGTCTATAAATATTTTTGCATTTGATAAATAGCCTAATGTTTCAGCTAATTTGTTCCAGTCCTCTTCGTCAACTTTTCCATTTCGATATTTCTTTGCATCTATCATTGCCTCACTACATATAATTCTATCAGTTAATTGTTCTTTTCCCATTTCTAAGTTAAATATTAAAACAGGTATATTTTCATGCTTTGCTACATAAGTGGCTATATTTAAAACAAATGCTGATTTTCCCATTGCAGGTCTAGCAGCAACTATAATTAGTTCTGAGCCTCTAAGTCCACCTATTTTATTATCCAAATCTGGAAAGCCTGTTGATATGCCTTTTTTAGTTCCATTTTTATATACATCTTCTAAATTATCTATTGATGATATTAATAAATCTTTTAATACACTAAAGCCTTCTATATCTTTTCTTTTTGTAAGTTCAAATACTTTACTTTCTGCAATTTCTGTTAATTCATCTGATGTAACTGTCGTATCTAAACTTAATTTGGCTAATTCATTTGAAAAACTTAATAATTGTCTTTTCATTGATTTTTCTTTTACTATTTTTATATATTTTTCTATATTAGCAGTTGTAGGCACTGTATCTGACAATGAAGCGATATATTCTAAACCACCTACGGCTTCTAATTTTCCAATTGAATTTACTTCTTCCTTTAGTGTAATAATATCTATTGGCTCATTTCGTAAAAATAAATTAGTAATACAATTAAATATTATCTTGTTATCTTCTCTGTAAAAATCTTCACTTGTTAATATTTCTATACTGCTATTAACAGCTTTTTTATCTATTAAGCACGAGCCAATTACTGCTTTTTCTGCCTCTATATCATTTGGTATTACTTTATTAAAATTTTCCATATAAGTTTCTCCTATTATTAACCTTTATGTTTTTTATAAAATTCTTTTAAATTCTGATTAAATTCTTCTTGTAGCTCTTTGCTTGCATATTTTATTGGAGCTTTCCATTGTTTAACTGCTTCTTTTACAACTTTTCTATCTGCTCTTAATTCTTCACTAGCAAACTTTAAAGCAAAGCCTGCACTATTATTTAATGCAATTATTACAAGTTCTTTATTGTTTTGTATTTCTTGTGGCATAAACTCTAATGACATTCCATTTTCAAATAAAACCTTTTTTACAAACTCAATATCCTTAAATAGGTCTTGGTCTATGTAATCTAATATTTGTAAATTATATTGCATATTTTTCAGTATTAATTCTTTATCTTTTGGGCTTTCTTCTGTAATAGCTATTAAATATTTATCATTTTTATTTGTTTTTCTTCTTCTCATAAAGCTAAAAGTACCTAACTTCTGTTATAACTCTATTTTGATATTTACTGTTAATATGAAAATAATGATAAAATAGCCTGTTGTCTGTCTTTCGTTTTTCAATGTGGTAAATTATTATATCTTTGTGCTTTTCTTCTAAAATTTTTACAGATTTCATTTCTATTTCATTTGCTTTTAATAGCCCATTTCCTAGGCTTGTTATATAGATAATATTGTTCCTCTCAAATTCTTGTACTACTTCATCTTTAAATCTAGACATTTTCATTTGTTGTATGGCTTTTTCTTTCATTTTTTCTTTTCGTCTTGCTCTTTTATAAATTTCCAAATTACGTTTATAATCTTCTTGATTTATTGTTTCCATTTCTATTACAATTCCTTTCTAAGTTATATCTGTTACTTTACCGTCTTTTATCCACATTCCAATTTCATTAAAACTTTTTACTTTGGTATAACACAATGCTAATGTAAATTGATTCTCTAGGTCTTTCTTTTCTGCTTTCCATTCTTTTTTATTATTGTCTACAAACAAATAATATGTAGTATCTTGATACTGCGTTGTTCTATGTATCAAGTGATATACTAAAATATTTTTAGTCTGTTCTATATCTTTTACAAACTGTATTTGTTCATCATCTGCTACCTCTAGAGTTCTACCTAAATTGGATATATACAATATGTTTTTATCTTTAAAATCTTGTATAATTTTATCTTCTAGTTTTAATATCTGCATTCTCTTTATTGCTTCATTTTTTAACTCCGAATATTTCATTTTTATTACCACCCTACTTTAATTCTTCTTGCTATTTAAAATTTTATCTACTTCATAATTCAGCTGTTCATCAAAAATTGTTCTATGTGTTTTTATAACTGCAAGTATTTTGTCTAAATCTGTGCTATCCATATAATTGGTGCAAGTATGTATGCCATACCTAATTAAAATATATATTGCTATTATAAATTCGTAATCATCATATTTTGATGATAAATCTTCTATTTTATTTACAATTTCTAATATCTTTTCTCTATCCATTGCTACCACCTATAATTTATATTCCCATATAAAAAAATTAGGTGCCAGTATCGAATAATGGTGAAGTATCTTGTTTTAATTTTTGCTTACATTCTTCACATAAATCATCTATACTAACATCTAATTTTTCGCAGACTTGTTGCCTGCACTTTTCACAGCCATTAATTGCAATATATTTTGATAAGTTTGCAGACATTATATAATTTAATCTCTCTTTTACTTTTGCTTTTGTATATGGATATTTGTTCATCAGTTCTTCATAATTACTTACAATATACATATATTCTGCTTCTGAAAGTCCTGTAAGTTCTCTAGCTTTTTTATCTAGCATATTATACTTTCCTTGTTGCCTAACAAGTTCGTATCTTATTAATTTTTCCTCTAGTTTTTCTTGTAGTTCCTTAGGAATAGGTTTTAAGCACATTTTTTCCACCTCCCACTGATATTATTTTTTATTATATTATCCAATATTTTTTCAATAATATCACGGGGTTTTTTCAAAAAAGGGAACGTCTTATTTAATTAATGAATTTACTTTTTCTAAGTTTACTCTTGTCTTTTCCATTACAATATTTATGAAATTATAATCATCTTTGTTCATTTCAGTAATAAATTCCGTTTTGTTTATT
>CALXJX010000048.1 GCA_944388735.1 uncultured Clostridia bacterium | reverse complement strand
TTCCAATAGAAACTCAACAAAAAGAGTTGAAAAAATATACAGATAGTGTTAAAATGCTTATGGGTGATTCTATTAACAAATATATAAAAGAAGAAAATTCGTTAAATCCTTAGAAAATACTAAGGAATGACGGAGAAGAATTAATGATACCTAAAAGTTAATATTTTCTAGAATTATTTTCTAGAATTGAAATAGCGTACAGAACGTGCAACAAATAAGGGGTTGACAATGTGTTTGACAAGTCACCTCGACCAGTATCCAAAAAACCTACAAGTAGCTTAAATACTACATTGTAGGTTTTAATTTTATCTATTTTACTGCAATTTTACTGAAACCTATCTTATTTTCTTCTAAATATTCAAGATATGCATTATCGCAAGTATCTTCATAGTTTTCCAATACTTCTGCATAAGTATTGAGTGTAATTGATATATTTCTATAACCTAATTTCTTTTGAACTACTTTAGCAGGCATACCACTTTTAATACAAGTTGTTGCATAAGTGTGCCTTAACATATGAAAATTCACATTGATAAAATAAATGAAGGAGTTGCATATCATGGTATGAGTATATTTCATTATTCCAGTTATAATGATTCCGCTAAATCCAGAATACTTAGGTCCCCATCAATTATAACACTCAAGAATTGATTTTTTTCTAATTTCTTCTAATTGATCTTTAGAAAAAGCAAAAAATTCTAAATTTGTAATATTATTACATTTTATGAACATACTTATAATTCCTATCTTATTGAATTATTATTTATATTATCTCCATTTTATTAAAATTATAACATTAACTATAATTCTAAAATTTTATAGTTCCAGATATTCCTGAGCCATTGCCTTCACATTTTAGGATTTCAAAATTATTGAATTTATCGGCATCCACAATTTTAACCTTGATACTTTCTTTAAAATCATTTGATGTAAGTAATTCTTTTTTAGGTGCTTCGATTCTTTTTATATTGTCTTTTTTGTTACAAAATAATTTTGCGATCAATTTTTTAAAGATATTCATCTTTCATCACTCCTATCTATTGGAATACTTCCTGAGCTTGCTTCTAGATTTCTCTCTTTAGCTACCCTTTCCTCTATATCCCATGGATTTCTCCCTTGTGACAGAATTAAATCTTTAGCAAGAAAATGTCTTTTCAAAATTTTCTTTTGAAGTTTTTACAAATTCACTGGTATTTTCATCCAAGTAATAAAATATTTCACCCAATTCATTTAAATTAAAATAACTATATATAATTGGATTTTGAGCATTATCAGTTTTTCTGTAAACTCTATTAACAATACATTTATTTTATCCTATACTAGGCGTATTTGTTAAGATAGTTTCTAATAATTTTAATAATTCCATTTGACAGGATGACAAATTTTGATATTGATTTGATAACATGCTTAATTTTTGGGATATAATTTCTGTGGGGGTTCCGCAAATGTTGTGCATCAATATTTTTTAGACTATCCATAAATGTTTTTAAAGGAAAACTTCCATCAACATTAGTTATACCAACACCACAAAATAATTGTCTTAAGTCATCATCAGCTAAAGTAAAGTTTAAGTCTTGTAATTTTTTATCACACACATGGCACTCAAAATCCTTTCCGTGTTTGTCAATGTCATGCTTTCTTGCCTCTTCATAGCTTATAAGAAAATTTTCAGGTTGTCCACCAAACCTATGTGCTGCTAAATTCCATGTGGGATCTAATATACCATTGATTATTGCTAATTGACCATCTGCTAGTTCTATATCAACATTTTTTACTTTTAAAAAAGCATGATTACTACTCGCTATAAATTCAGATTCAACTCCGGTTCTATTAAAAATATATTGTTCAACATTAGCAATTCCATTACAAACCCCATATCCTGAACTAATGATTTTCCATAAACATCTTGCGTTAGATTCATTGAAATTCTTAGTTCCAAAATTTGGACTATAACTAATTTTTTTCCCTATTTCATTATCAATAATCGCAATTTTTTGAGCTGTTGTATATTCTGGTTTTAATTTACTAATTACATATGATATCCATTCTTCCGCTTCTTTATATTCTTCTCCTGAAGAATATAAACTTGCGCCAGATTTAGATTCATTCCCCAGCCTATTACATACTTGTAAATTAGGACAAATCTCACATAGTTTCATTAATTTTTTTATTTTTTCTTCACTGAATTCTTGCGGATTTATTCTTATAAATTTATCTAATCCTCTATATTTTTCTAAATCAGAATTCAAATCAATTACAATAAATTCTTTACTATTTTGCAAGTTAAAATCAATACATTCTCTATATTCAGGCGGAAAATCTGTTATATCTAAACTCCCATCTGTCTCATAACGATTAGATACTAGTTTTCTTTCACATTCAAGTAACTTACTCATAAAATCTGCTTTTGTTATTCCATTTTCTTCACAAAAGTTTGGATTTTGGTATAAAAATAATCCAATATTTTCATCGTTTAATGAAAATAGAATTTCACATTTTTCATCAATACTTAAATCATTTTCGGCCGTTAAAATTTCAAACTTTTCACTATCTGTATATTGTTTGTAGATGCCAACTTTTACATTTGGCTCTTCAGAATACAATTTTAATATTTTTTCTTTTATTGTTTCATCCATATTATTACATAAAACAGGTATCATATTTGTACTAAAATTTTTCAAAATAAATGTTTTATTCGTTAAAAACATCTTTTTACATTCTTCATCAAAGGCTAATATAGCCCATATAGCACTATTTATAGGAAATTCCATAAAGCTGATAAGATCATTTCTTAATGTGTCAGGTAATTGTTGATAATATGTATAATTAAATAAATTAAGAATTTCTTCACTGGATAAATTTAATTTAATTAACTCAATTAATTCATTAATACTAAAATTTATATTTTCTATTACATTAAAATCAGAAAAAATATTCATTTTTTTATCTGTCGATTTTAATAACTCTTTAAAATCTTGTAAATTCATCTTATCACCTCTTATCTTTAGCTATTTTATATAATCATTATTTTTTTTAACTATTCCTATTTATAAATATCATAAAAACAAAAAAAATACAATTAATTCACAAAAATATGTTAATAGTTTTTATAAGTTCTACCATTTTATATCTTATGATAATCTTTCAATACCAAATGACGAGATTTTACGAAAACTTTCTGGGACTCTCGGTATTACCTATCGACGCCTTAGGATAGGAGCAGGTTACAATATGGTAGGTAGCCATCCTGATTACTATCTATCTGATGGCACGGCAATCGACATTGAAGAAATACTGTCTAAAATTTACTACAAAAATCCCGCATCATTATCCAGACTGTATGAACTAGGTGGAGTACTTTTAGAAGAATAGTACATCAACTTATTGGGGGAGTAAAACCATTTGATTTTCTTTTATTATTTGATTATTCTACTCTAAAACTAATGCTTTCTTAGGGCAAAAATTTGAACATTTACCACACTTGATACATTTATCATAATCTATTTTAGGTGCATTAAAATCCTCTTGTGATAGTGCTCCAACTGGACATACATTCACTGCTGGACATTTATGATTTTGTGGGCTATCTATGATTGTTTTTAGTTTCTTTTCCATATATTCACCCCTCTAATTAAACTTTCATTTACTTGTATTGTATCATTAAACCCATTATTATTCAAATTAAACTAGTAAATTTCCCTGTGTTAATTCATCAATTATTGATTTTCCAAAATGGATATGATAAAATTCGAGCATAAATTGAAAATAAGACAAAATCTGCAATAATATCTGCTAGAGCACATATTGATATAGTGAGTAAATTGTAGGAAAGAGGAAGTGTCTATGAGAATTTTAGAATTTATTTTAAATAATAAAGATTATTTAGAAGATTTAATTACAAGAAGTACTTATCATTCAAATGCTATTGAAGGAAGTACCCTTACATATGCTGAAACTTATGCTATTCTTTATAACGATAATAGCTTTAAAATCGCAGGAAAAGAGCCAAGGGAAATATATGAAGCTATAAATCATAAAAGAGCATTAGAATTCGTTTTTAACAATTTACAAAATAATGAAGACTTTGATGAAAAATTTATAAAAAAATTAAATGAAATTATAAATAGAGATATTAAGGATACGGAAGGTTATAGAACTATACAAGTATTTATTCAAGGTAGTGAACATATCCCTCCAGAGCCTGAAAAAGTACCAAATTTAATGATGTATTATGTATATAACTATAATCACGATGAACAAGATATCTTTACTAAAATTGCTAAATATCATATTGATTTTGAGAAAATACATCCTTTTGAAGATGGAAATGGGAGAACAGGTAGATTACTTATAAATTATGAATTATTAAAAAATGACTTGCCACCTGTTGTT
Source organism: uncultured Clostridia bacterium (assembly GCA_944388735.1). GTDB lineage: Bacteria > Bacillota > Clostridia > TANB77 > CAG-508 > CAG-269. The sequence goes on along the minus strand of CALXJX010000048.1, from coordinate 162 downwards.
ATAGCAAAAGAGGATAGAGTAAAGTATTTTGAGTTTTTAAGAAATAATGATAGTAATGGCTTAGCTGAATGGCTAAGAGAATTAGCTACTAGAGAAGAAGAAAGAATGGAGAAGTTTGGATATAAATAATAGGTGATTATATGTTACAAAGAATTAAACTCT
>CALXJX010000047.1 GCA_944388735.1 uncultured Clostridia bacterium | reverse complement strand
CTTGATACACTAATTAATTCATCCATGAATTCTGCTTGTTGTTGTTTTAATTCTGCGAACTCATCACAAATAATTAATAAGTGTGGAACTGGTTTTGTAACTACTCCTTCATGATATAATTTTTGATATTTATATATGTCTATTGTTCCTTCATCAGTTTTGTTTCTTGCTTCATTAAATATTATTTGTCTTCTTCTTAATTCACTTTGAATAGAAACAAGTGATCTTTGTAATCCATTTGTATCTATATTTGTAATTGTTCCTACTAAATGCGGTAATTTAGCTCCTCTTTTTTCAAATGCACCTGCTAAACCTCCACCTTTATAGTCAATTAATATAAATGTAACATCATCTGGATGATAATTAACTGCTAAAGATAGAATATATGTTATTATAAATTCACTTTTACCTGACCCTGTACTTCCTGCAATTAATCCATGAGGTCCATGAAATCTTTCGTGAATATCTAGAAAGATTGTATTTCCTGCACTGTCTATACCAATAGGTGCTTTTAAAGATAATGTAGGATCATGCCTATTCCATCTTTCTAATATATTTAATTGTTCTATACAACCTACATCATACATTTCTAAAAATGTATAAGAATTTGGTAGTAAATTTAGTCCTGTTTCTGTATATCTAATTGGGATATTAGATATTGCTTGACATATTTTATCAAAGAAAAATGTTGTTGAAGTATCAAATGTTATTTGTTTTTGATTTTTAGATGATATTTCATTTTCAAATATCATTCCTGTTTTATTATCTTTGTTTAGACTAATAAATGTTTTACATTCGTTTGGTAATTGCATTAAATCATCTGTAATACATAGAATACTAAAACCTACATTTATTTTTGTTTTTAATATTTCATTAATAATTCTTAAACTTTCAATTTTTTTATAATCATTTGTTATAATTAGATAGTATGGCATGAATGATTTATAGTCTTTGTCTTTATATTGAAGTCTAAATTGTAGCTCTTCTTCAAGATATTTTGAAATTTCATTCATTTCATCATAATCATATGCAAAAAAACGTATTTGTTTTGAATTATCCCATACATGTGGTAACATTTTTACATATTCTAAATTTTCTATTTTATCTTCTTTTAATAAAAATACTAATTTTAAATCTTCATAACTTTGAAAAGCTATTAATTGTATGATTAAACTTTGTATAAATCTTTCGATTTTTTCATTTTTTTGTATGATTAGTGCTGAAATATTATTTTCTGCTAAAGAAATTACTATTGGTGCTGATTTTATGTTTTTTGAATTTTTTACTATATCATTTAATATTTCTATTAAATTGTCATCTTCCATTGTAAATTTTTCTTCAGGGTATTGTATATCAATTTTTAAAGGCACATCACCTATTCCTAATCTAACTGAAAGAAAGTCATAATCTTCGATTTTTCTTTCCCATAATCTTGGTGATTTATCCAAAATTATTTCTGCACATTCTTCTGGTGAAACATAGTTTTTATATAATATACTTTTTTGTTTATTCATTATTTTATTAATTGTTTCACTTTTTGCATTCAAGTATTCTTTATATCTTTTTTGGCGTTTTTCTTCATATTTTTTCTTTCTTTTTCTATTATACCTTACACTTAAAATTGGAAAAAGTATCATGCTTATAAGCATTACTAGTGCTGTAATAACCGAAAATATTGTTTGCTTTGTTGACGCTGTTCCACTCATTCTTCCATCTATGGCTGTAATTATTGAAACCATCATTATTACTCCCATAGATAATGATGAACCAATTGTTAGAATCATTGGCATTTCTTCTTTATCTTGTATTTGTGGTGGTGAGTCTATCTTTACTGTTTCTTTTTCTATTATATTGGTTATTCGAGGAACTCTAAAAAAATAGTCATCTTCTGAGTATATTTCAACATTTTGATCTTCTTCTTTTTCAAAAACTGGTATTTCTAATTTGCTTTTATTAAATATAAATATATCATTATTACATTTGACTGTATTTTGTGGATTATTTATAAATATACTTCTACCCATTATTATAATTTTTAATCCCATGATATATATTATGTCGCCATTTGATAATATTTTTCCTCCATTTCCAACTGGCTTATTATTGACAAATGTTCCAAAATTTGGATCAAAATTTTCTATCCTCCATCTACCATCATAAGAATAAATTCTTGCATGTATGTTTGCTACTAATTTATTGTTATATGATATATGATTATGAAAACCATTACCAATAAAAAATTCTGTAGCTTTTTTTATATTAAAATGTATAAAATTTTTTTCATAGGTTGGTGAACAATATAAAATAAATAATTCATTTATTTCTTTTAGTATAATTCCACACATACTATAATTTTTTAGTACTATTCTATTATTTATTATTTTGTTAGCTTTGTTTATTCTTATCTTGCTTTCTTTGATTTCAATTGCATCAATATCTATGACTTCTGCATAATTATTTCCTACTACTTGCCAACTATTTTCTCTACCTTCTATATTTACTAGCTTTTTCTCTCTTTCTCCACTTTTATCTGTTACCCAGTAATTTCCTATTGGTGTATCTGGCAAAGTAAGTTTATGCATTTTATTATTTCCTATTAATGTTACTAACAATAAAGTTCACCTCCTTCTTTTGTGCATTAATTTTTATTTCTATTTTTTGTCAACATCTTTTGCTTTTTCTAATAGTCCTTTTAGTTTTGTTTTGAATTCTTTTTCTTCTTCATCATCTTCCAACCCTAGATGGTATATTTTTTCTATTTGACTGTGATCAAATAAACATGTTTGTTGTGATGTTAATATTCCTTCTGGATATATACAACCACTATAGTCCCACATTTTTTCTGTGTTTGCTTGTGCCATTGCACAAAAGCCTGTTATCATTACTCTTTTTGTTCCTCCTTTTAACATTACTACTGTTCCTATTGGTAAAAATTTTTCTCCTATTTTTTCCATTATCTTTGTTCCTCCTCTTTTTTTAAATTACTTAATCTAAAACTGTAAAATTCTGTATCTGGATGCTCAATAAAATGTAAATCTGCAACTGTTTCAGAAATTAATTTCTTTGCTTGTTCTTTATTATATGGTTTAACAGCCTCTAATAGCTCTTTTAATTCTTTAACTCTATCAGATATATTAAAATCTATTTCAATATCTTTATTTTTTAGTTTTTTTGAAGCTATTTCATATGTTTGATTTGATATTTCTACAATTCTTTGCATACTTTTATCAACTATAAAAATTTTCTTTTTTTCTTCTAAATTTTTAGATATTATATTCTCAGCTATACTATTTATTTGTTCTAAAACTTTTTCTTCATTATCTTTTAAAAATGGATATTGTATATTTTTTAGTTCTTCTAATGAATCTTTTAAAAAATTTTGGAAAGGTTCTATTAATTCAGTTTCATTTTCAGGTATGGAATTTTTAAATTTTTCCGTTAATTCTTGACTTATTTTTGTAAACTTTTCATCATTCATCTTATTTCACCTCTTTTATAACTAATTTATTTATTAATTTTTTTTAATGACCTTTCAAAATCTTTTACTAAACTTTCCATTGCTCCTTGTCCTATTTCTACCTTTTTCCAATCTCCACTGTCAAATCCTTTTAATGTAAATTGCATTGATTTAGCTAAAGCTTCATAAAATCCATCTCCAGCAATGTTATCTACTTTTTCCTTATAATAATTAGGATTTTTTTCAAAATAGCTTATCAGATCTACATTTTTATATCCATAATCTTCTAACCCATTGGTTATTTTATTTAATGTGTCAACTATTCCTATTTCTTCATATCCATCTATTTCTGCAGTAGGATTTATTTTTCTTGCAATGCTTTGTGTAAAAGCTTCATTAATAGCTATATATTCATTCATATTGTTGCTTACACTTCCTAAACTATGATTGACTTCATGTGTAATAGTACCACTATCTATTTTATCAGCATATAAGAATGTTTCTCCAGTAATTCTATTATTTACTCCGTTCAATCTAATAGCTTCTTCATGAGTATATCCTACATTTTCTAAAAATTCCACAAATTCGTCTTTCGTTTGAAATACAGTTGTTTTATCAAATGACATAGAAATATCTTCATTTGTTATATCTGTTCCCATAAAATTTTTAAATCTTAGTTCATTATCTTTAAAGTATTTTTGATACTGGACTTCTTCTTTTGCTACGCCTTTATACATATTAACATAATTTCTAACTTTATCAATAGACAAATCATCTAAATTTATATATCCTTTTGAATACTGATTATTTAATATTCTTCCTGCTATATCTTTAATTTCTTTATCTGATCCAATATCAGAAACTAGTGAGACTTTTAATTTGAAGTCACCCATCTTATCAAGTATTTCTCCTCCTGCTGCTCCTGCTATACCTATTGCTGTATTTGTTATAACTGATTCCCATCCTCCTTGGTCTTCCCAAGCTTCTTTTAAAGTTTTATCTGTTGTCGCTGCTTCTAATATAGTTCTATATGGTGTGTCTAAAGCATTAAAATTAGCATCTATTGCTACTTTAATAGCCGATGAAGATAATGACTTTCCTCCCATTCCTAATAAACTTCCACCTATATACCACTGTGCACCTTCCCATACTCCTGTTCCAACTGCATATGCTAATCCTTTTGCTATGTCTTCATTTGTTATTCCATCTTCTGGCATGTTTATTATATTTCTATATGTCTGTGCTTCTTCTTCAGTGATTTGTCCGTTTTTAAGGAGTTCGTTTATATCTTCTTCTGTTATATTTTCTCTTATATCTTTTAAATTGTTATATTGCTCTTTTGATATATTTCCTTTTTTATATTCATTTTCTATGCCTTTCCATGAATTAGATACTTTATTGCCCCAATATTCTTCAGCTGCTTTACCTGCTCCTACTACTCCTGCTGTAACTGCTCCAGCTCCTGCTGCTGAAAGTCCTAAAGCTGCTCCTCCTACTCCCATGGTTCCTATTGTTACTGCTGCAATTCCTACTACTTCTCCTATACCTGAAATTGCATTAGTTGCTATACCATTTGATTTAAATGCATCATATGCGTTTTTATCTAGCCATTGTCCTATTGAACTTTTATTGTAAAAAGTTTCATATACATCATTTACATAGTCTTTTGCTACAAAACCTGCAGTATTTTTCCACATTTCTGCTGTCATTGATTTCCATTCGTCATCATTGCCAGTTACTTTGCTAATTATAAATGATATACCATCTGCTGGTGCTGTAATAATTGTATTTACTCCTGTAGCTAATAATGCTGTTGCATCAACTAATGCTTCTCCTACATTAGCTACCCCTTTTCCAAAGCCAAGAATTGTATTAGCTGCTGAAGCTCCTAACTTTTTAGCTGTATTTCCTATACCTTGTAACCCACCTAATAATGAATTTACTAAACTTGCATTTTCCATTTCTATTGCTATAGCTTCATTTATTTCAGCTGTTACATCTGTATCTATTCCTTTTATTTGACTGATTACACCTGATATTTCGCTTGATAATCCCTTTATTTTTGAACCATAAGTAAAATCACTTGGCATCTGCATTGAATTGATAGCACTTTGGGCTTCTTTTAAATCTGATATAGCATTATTAATTGCTGGTTTGACACTTTCTGATATTGCTTCTGGATTTATCTTCAACATATTTTTCTCTCCTTATTATTATTCTTTTAATGTGGGTAAAATGGCATTATATTGCTGAATTAAACTATTCATTTCTTCTATTTTATAATTTAAAGTTCTTACTCTTTCTACAACAGCTTGCATAGCACTTGTTAATGTGCTTACCATTGAACTTATTTTACTGCATTGTTCTTGTAATGTTCCTACTTTTTTAGTTGTTTTATTACTTGTATAATTTTTTCCAAGTTCTGAAGCTGCCCTACTTATATTTCCACTTGCTGCCATTAATGCCGCGACTGCATCAGATAATGGTCCAGAAAGACTTTCATATTGTGCTTTTTTACCTTCAAATTCACTACGAGCTTGTGTACAAGATTCTATATATTGTATACATTGACTTCTATTCATATATATTTCCCCTCTAGATTATAAATATTTTTCTGATAATTGCTATATAGCAATTATCAGAAAAGTATTTATTTTATTGTACTGTATTGGCTTTTTCTGTTGCTTCCATATCTTCTATTGCTTGATTCATTAATTTCACAAATTGTGAATTAATATTCTCAAATTCTGTACTAATTTGACTTTTTATTCTTTTAAATTCATTTGTAAATGCATTTGCTGCTTCACTTCTCCAATTCATGCTTCCACATGCTGATTCTATTTCATTCATTTTGTTTGTTGAATTTTTGAAATTATTTGATACTTTAGTTTGAATTTCACTAACTTCTCCTGTTAAAAATCTCATTCCAACATCATTAGAAATTGATAAATCTGATATTTTTTGTAATGTACTTCTAGTTTTAGCTGATAATGGTTGTGTGTCCATTCTTGAATAGTTTTGTGCTATTTGGTCTAATGTATTTGGTATTTGAACAACAACTAATTCTAACATTCTATTAATTTGTGGTATTAAGTTGTTGAAATCTTTTACTAATGTATTGTATCTTATACCATACCAAGAACTATGCATTTCAGCAACACTTTGATATGCTTTTGCTATTTCTCTATTAAGATCTTCTCCCATAGTCCTTATGTTTTCTGCTGTTCTTTGTATTCCTTGGTAATCTGATTCTATTACATTTGCCATTTTTTTCACTTCCTCATCAATTCTTCAAGTCCATTATATATTAACGATTTTTTGATGTCAATAGATAGTTTTTCCATATTTATGTTTTGTTGCATTAATGTTTTTGAACTCATTATATCGTACTAATTACTTTTTTGGAATTGAATAATGTAAGTAAAATTAATTGTTTTTAGGAAAGCCATCTTAAAATCCTTGAATTCTCGCTAAAGATATGGTATATTTTTAATACAAATTTAGCTAATAAGCTAATTAATTTTATTATCTCCTTATGGAGTGAACATATAGAAACAGTAAACATCCA
>CALXJX010000046.1 GCA_944388735.1 uncultured Clostridia bacterium | reverse complement strand
GGATCTCAAAAATCAAGAAACAAAGTCAGTTCAAGATTTTAATGAAGAGGAATCCTACTAAAAATTTATGCTATCGTTAGTTTTGAAAAATTTGATAAATTTATGAAAAAGTGGTATAATAGAAATATATTTATAATAAAATATAAAATAAAAGCACAAAAAGTATTGATTTTTTAAAAAAACTCTAGTATAATATTACTATGAATTAAGAGAGAACCCATAGTTTACCTCCTTAATTCAAACTTAACAAGATAAAATCCATAAAATGGAACAAAAAATACTAGAGAAACCACTCTCTAGTATTTTTAATTATACTAATTGAAGAAACTTAGTATAATTGCGATAACAATTAATGCTATCAACTTAACAAGATTATCCATAAGGTTTTCACCTCCTTTTGTTGGAAAGGCAAAAGTAAATGGAACAAAAATATTATACTATCGCTTATAAAAATAATCAATAAAAATTTAAAAATATGTCAAAAAAAAAACAAAAGATTGTAGAAATATTACAAGAGCTTATCAAGTAAGATAAGCTCTTGTAATGATTTTAAAATTCACAATTCTTAGGAGTTCTTGGGAAAGGAAGTACATCACGAATATTTTGCATACCAGTCAAATACATCAAACATCTTTCAAAGCCTAAACCAAAACCAGCATGTTCACAGCTTCCATACTTTCTTAAATCTAAATACCAAGAATAATTATCTAAAGGCATGTCCAATTCTTCCATTCTTGATTTTAATTTATTATAATCATCTTCTCTTTGACTTCCACCAATAATCTCACCAATACCAGGAACTAATAAGTCAGCTGCTGCAACAGTTTTTCCGTCTGGATTTTGCTTCATATAAAAAGCCTTTATATCCTTAGGATAATCAGTAACAAAAACAGGTTTCTTAAAAATTTCTTCTGCCAAATATCTTTCATGTTCTGTTTGTAAATCTACACCCCAAGAAACTTTAAATTGAAATTTATCATTTACTTTTTCTAATTCTTTGATAGCATCAGTATAAGAAATCCTTGCAAAATCAGAATTAATAACATTTTGTAATCTTTCTTCTAAAGTTTTATCAATAAATTGATAGAAGAAATTCATTTCTTCTGGGCAATTTTCAATAGTGTATGAGAAAATATATTTAATCATATCTTCAGCTAAATCCATATCATCTTTTAGAGTTGCAAAACAAATTTCTGGTTCTATCATCCAAAATTCAGCAGCATGTTTTACAGTATTAGAATTTTCTGCCCTAAAAGTAGGTCCGAAAGTATATACATTTCTAAAAGCTTCTGCGTAAGTTTCAGCATTTAATTGACCACTAACTGTTAGATGTGCAGGCTTGCCAAAAAAGTCTTGTGAATAATCAACAGTTCCATTATCAGTTTTAGGAACGTTTTGCAAGTCAAAAGAATTTACATTAAACATTTCTCCTGCACCTTCTGCATCACTAGAAGTTAAAATAGGAGTATGCACATAAACAAATCCTCTTTCTTGGAAGAAACGATGTATAGAGTATGAAAGTACACTTCTAACACGAAATACAGCTTGAAAAGTATTTGTTCTAGGACGAAGATGTGCAATAGTTCTTAAGTATTCAAAAGAATGTCTTTTCTTTTGAAGCGGATAATCTGCATCACTTTTACTTAAGATTTCTATATTTTCTGCTTGAATTTCAAATGGTTGTTTTGCACTTTCAGTTAATACTAATTTTCCAGTAACTTTAATAGAAGAGCTAATAGGTAATTTACAAAGCTCACTAAAGTTATTTAATTTATCAGTAAATACTATTTGAATATTTTTAAAAAATGAACCGTCATTTAATTCTATAAATCCAAATGTTTTAGAGTCTCTAACTGTTCTGACCCAACCTTCTAAAGTAATTAATTGATTTTCAAATTCTTTTTTGTTGTTATATATTTCTTTTACATATAATTTTTTCATTTTTAATCACATTCCTTGTATAATAATATTTAGGTTTTTTAGGTTCCTATAAACCTTGTTTATCTATTTTTAATTCTTTATTCTTTTTAGTAGGAATTAAGAAAAATGCACCTATAATTATTGGCAAATAAAATGTGTATATTCGCCAAAATAGAATTGACATATTGATAGTTCCTTCTTTAAAAATCGAATTAAACAATAGCAAAAATCCGCCTTCTGCTCCAAGTCCAGAACCGGGTGTTGGAATAAATGTCATTAATAAAAGTAAAAATGCTTGAACCGGAATAATTTGCCAGAAACTAATACCATAATTACCAAATGCTCTGTATACCATATATGTTATTGAATAATATGCTAAACTTTGAATAACAGCAGTTAAAAACATAAGTAATACCATCTTTTTTTGTTTTCTCATAAATTGAAATTGTCCTCTGAAATTATCAATACTTTCATCTAGTTTTTCTATTGTTTTATCTGGATTTTTTATAATTCTAATTTTTCCTAAAAACTTTATAATTGGTGTAGTAAATATTGTAATAGCTCTCTTTTTTATTCCTGCTATAATTACAACAATAATAGCTAAAATATTAATAGCAAAACCAACAATTGCCAGCCATACAAAATTTTGCATCAAATTAGCAAAGAAATCAAATTCTATTGCAACAACTACGAGAGTTGTTACTACTAAAGCTATTTGTGTTATAATAAATTTCATTGCTAAAGCAGATAGCGAATCACTTACACGTTTGCCAGTTTTAGTTAATTCGTAAGCTTGCATAGGCTGACCACCTGACGAAAATGGTGTTACGTTGTTAAATAGTAATCCAATCATAGTAACTTTAATTGAATTTGTAATGGTTTGATGTGGATACATTTTTTTCATTGGGAGATGTAGTGTTATTGTCTCACATATCCAAGTTATTAACAAACAGCCTAGACCTCCTAGAACCCATTTATAATCTACTTGATGCAAAACGGTTATAATGTTGTCCATTCCGTCTACGCAAACCATATATATAAATAGTCCAACAAAAATTATTACAATTAATATAAAGTTAAAAATAGTTAGCTTTTTATTGGCAGGTTTTATTTCTTGCTGGATTTCTTCTTCTATTTGTGAGTTGCTAAGTGTATCTTTTGAAGGTTCATCTTCTGAGAAAGTTTTTTGTGATTTTTCGTCTTCCAAGTACTAACCTCCTATCCATATATTGTTAGTATATTTGTTATACATTAATTTATGCAAAAAGTCAAGATTTTTCGGGCTTTTTTCAGCATGAGGTGTAATAGCTTAGATGTTAAATGGCAAAAGGTATAATTTCTTTCACAATCTTGTCGGCTATTATGGATATAAGGGATTATATAATGGAGAAACTGCTGATGATATTGCCAAAAGAAAAGGATTAAGATATAGAGAAGATATATTGGATAATATGGGAAGTGATGAGCTAATAGCCAATTTATTTAGAATATCACAAACAGAGCAAAAACTAAAAAAAGATAATATACAAACGGAAAGAGAGGCAAATCAAACTCATTATAATGTAGGAAGAATTGTTAGAAAAGCAATACAAGAAGCTGGTGGGACTATGCCAGAAGATTTGCCAACACCAAAGAAAAGTTTAAGAGAATTAGAAAAAGAAAAGAAGAATATTAAAAAAATAAGTTAAAAAGAGCAATAAAATTTTTGTTAAAGAAACAGTAAATGATATAATAAAGGTAAATATAAAAATAAAAGTATAGACTTTAAAATCTATACTTTTATTAGACAAATAATTATATCAATATAACGATTTAGAGATTAAGACGAAAAGAAACGTCTTTTCACAAATTCAAAGTTATTCTGCTTTATTAGTAATTTCTTCCAAATCTAAAAGTTCTTGCCACCTCTTATCAACTTCTTTTTGGAATTCTTCAATCATCCATTCATTACCAGGCTTAAATAGATGTTTAAATCTCTTTTGAGGTTTTAAAAATTCTTCAACAGGTAATTTCTTAGCAGGCTTATAAGTTATATGATATACACCGTCAACAACCTCATATAAAGGCCAATAGCAAGTCTCAACAGCTAATTTGTTAATTTGCATTAACATATCTGTTGGGTAACCCCAGCCTCTAGGGCAAGGAGCTAAAACATTTAAAAATGCAGGACCTTCTGTATAAATAGCTTTTTCGGCTTTTTCATATAAATCTTTAAAATTCATATAACCAATTGTTTGAGCAACATAAGGAATATGATGTCCAGCCATAATTTTTGCTAAATCTTTTCTTGATTGCATTTTACCAGGAATTACACTTCCAGCAGGTGATGTTGTTGTATCTGCAAATTTTGGAGTTGCTGAAGAACGTTGGATACCAGTATTCATGTAAGCACCATTGTCATAACATACATAAACCATATCATGACCACGTTCCATAGCACCTGATAAGCTTTGTAAACCTATATCATAAGTTCCACCATCTCCACCAAAAGCGATAAATTTTGTATCACCATCTTTAGGTAATTTTCCTTGCTTTTTCATAGATACATAAGCAGCTTCTGCACCAGACAAAGTAGCAGCTGTACATTCAAAAGCAGTATGAATAAAAGAATCAGTCCAAGCAGTATATGGATAAATAAATGTAGAAACTTCCATACAACCTGTAGCTACAGCTACAACAGCATGATCTTCTGGTTTTAAAGCTCTCATTATATGTCTTGCAACAGGAGGAGCTCCACAACCTGCACACATTCTATGACCAGATGTAAATCTAACAGGTTTTGTTGCTATAATTTCTTTTAAATTATATGCCATTATTTGTCACCTTCCCTTCTTAATCCCAAATAACGATAAGGATTATCAATTTTATTTGTTTTTACAATTTCTAATAAGTCATTATATACAGACTCGATATCATCTGCTTTAGTATCTCTACCACCAATACCATAAACATAGTTTATAGCAGGTACATGTTTATTATTTACATACATAGCAGAAGTAACATCTTCAAATAATGCACCACCAGCAGCATTTAAAGAATCTGCTTTGTCTAATATTGCTATTGCTTTTAGATGAGATAAAGCATTTGCAACTTCATCTACTGGGAAAGGCCTAAATACACGAATTTTTAAAAGTCCAGCTTTAATACCTTTTTCTCTTAAGTTATCTACAACAAATTTTGTTGTTCCAGCAGTTGAGTTCATACAAACAATTGCTATTTCTGCATCATCTAATTTATATTCTTCAAAAAGACCATATTTTCTACCAGTCATTTTTTCAAAGTCTTTGGCAACGTCTAATATTACTTGCTTAGCAGCTTTCATAGCTTCTGCTTGTTGAGCTTTATGTTCAAATAAATAAGATTGTAAATCTAATGGACCAACAGCAATTGGTTCTTCTTTATTTAATAAATAATGTTCTGGATGATATTCTCCAACGAATTCTTTTACTTTTTCATCTTCAACTAATTCAATATTTTCAATAGAATGTGAAGTGATAAAACCGTCTTGACATACCATTAAAGGCAATAAAACATTTTTATTTTCTGCGATTCTATGTGCCATTAATGTATTGTCATAAGCTTCTTGGTTATTTTCTGAAAATAGCATAATCCAACCGGCATCTCTAACACCCATTGCATCTGAATGGTCATTGTGTATATTTAAAGGACCTGATACAGCTCTATTAACCAAAGATAAAACGATAGGTAATCTTAAGCTTGAAGCAATATATATCATTTCCCACATTAAAGACAAACCATTTGCTGAAGTAGCTGTCATAGCTCTGCTACCAGCAGCTTCTGCACCAATACAAGCACTCATTGCACTATGTTCGCTTTCAACAGCAACAAATTCTGTATCAACAGCACCATTAGCTACAAATGTTGAAAAATATTGTGGAATTTCTGTAGAAGGTGTAATTGGAAATGCTGCCACAACATCTGGATTAATTTGTTTCATAGCAATAGCTGCTGCTTCGTTACCACTTAATCTTTCTCTAATTCCCATTATTCAACACCCTCCTCTTTCATTTCTATTGCTCCAAATGGACAAGTTTTTGCACAAACTCCACAGCCTTTGCAATAATCATAATTAAAATCTTCTCTTTTTTGGTCTTTATTAACTGGAATAGCATTATCAGGGCAAACAGGGAAGCATAGTCCACATTGCTTACATTTATCTGATAAAAAGATAGGTCTTGAACTTCTCCAATCACCTGTCTTGAAATTCATTGCATTTCCAGCTGTATAAATATCTCCACCAATAGTCATTTTTTCCATTGGTGTATTTGAATTTATTTCAGACATAGTATATCCTCCTTTTTTATATTTCTTTTACCTGGCTTAATGCAAGTTCTAAAGCTTTCATATTTCCTTCAATTACTTCTGGCTTTTTAGCAAATTTATGTTTAAAAGAACCTTTCATATCTTCAAGTAGTTCTTCATCTGTCATAATTTTGCTAACTTTTACTATAGCTGCTAACATTGGTGTATTAGGAAAATATTTTCCTAAAGCTTCTTCTGAAATTTTTCTTGCATCAATAGTATAAATTTTTCCGTTATATCCTTTCAAAACTTTTTTTAGGTAATCAGCAGATTTTGTAGTATTAATTACAATAGCTCCTGATTCCTTTAGACCTGATGTTACATCAACTGATTCTAATAGTGTGTCATCTACTACAACAACATAATCTGGTTCATATATATTACTGTGAATTGTGATTGGTTTTGTACTAATTCTGTTGTATGCAGTTATTGGAGCACCCATTCTTTCAGGTCCATATTCAGGAAATCCTTGAATGTATTTTCCTGTGTTAAATGCGGCATCTGCTAGTAATAAAGATGCTGTTTTGGCACCTTGACCACCTCTACCATGCCATCTTATTTCTATTAAGTCTTCCATGTTTTTTGCCTCCTTTTTCTATTTTTTATGGATTTAGTATATGACTATTTGCTACTATTGTCAAGTGATTTTATTGTACATCTGAGTCGAAAAGTTATTTGATTTATGATTATTTAGAGTACATAAAATGAGAACTAGAATATTTGTAAAAAATTTATAAAAAGTATTGCAAAAAATATAAGATTTTGATAACATTATGTTGATAAGTGATTAATATATTTTGGCAAAAAATGTACATTGAAAAATTCATATTCTTGAAAAAATAGCAAGAAATAACTAGAGATGTATATTTATTGCTAAAAAGGTAATCATATTAGTACTGATAATGTGAGGAAAAATATTAATGCAAATATATAAATAAAAAACAACAAGTGAAAAAGCTTAAAACAAAGTATTAAAGAAACAAAAGAAAGGAGTAAAAAAGTGGAAAAGGAAAAGATAAGAGGGAAAATCAAGAATATGAAAGAAGAGAAATTAAGAAGTAATAAAGCTATAACGTTGATAGCTTTGGTAATTACAATAGTACTAAATGCTGGCGCATGGTCATAATGAAAAACCGTTAGCATACAAAACCAAAAAATAAGAATAATAAATAA
>CALXJX010000045.1 GCA_944388735.1 uncultured Clostridia bacterium | reverse complement strand
ATAAATTGATTTAATAAGATTGACATAAAAAGGTAAAAAATGGTATAATTTAGGAGTAAATATTTTTTATAAGGAGTCTATTATGAAAGAAAAAGATGAAATAAAACAAATGAATGAAATAATAAACAAAATAGACATTATAAAAGATGAGGACTGGCAACAAAAAGAAGGAGAAACAGAACAAGAATACAATAGGAGAATAGAAGAAGTAGAAAATGATATGGAAGAAGAACTATTAGATTATATATCAGATAGTTTACTTTCCGAGCAAGATATAGATGAAAAGGAAGCAATCAAAGAAGCAGAAGAAAAAATAAATAAGGATTATGAACTATTTAGTGATGCTTTTGAAAAGACAAGTGAAGGAAAAATACAATTAAAAAGTAAGGAAGAATTAGAAAAATTAGGCTATGATTCTCAAGAAGAATATGAAAAACTATTAGAAATAGAAAATAACTTCAATAATCCAGAACAATATTTTGATAAAATAAGAGAAAGCATAAAGAAAAATAAAGATTTAGATTCTGAAATAGATAGAAAAATGGAACTAGCTAAAGCAATAATTTCAGCCAAAAAAAGAGGAGAAGAATATTCACCAGAAACATATCAAAAAGCCCATATAGGCAAATTTACAAAACTAAATGATTATATTGCAGACACAGCTGTTTTAAACAGAGTTCCAATGATTCAAGAAGAATTTATAAGAAACAATGCAATTGAAGAAAATAGATATGTAAGTTTTGTAAATAACTTACATACTGGTATAGCAACCCCTAATGGTACAGTAATTACAGGAATAAATACTATGCAAGCTATACAACCAATAGTGCTACAAATGATTCCAGCAAAGAAAAAAGAAGTATATACAAATTTAGAAAACAAATTAGGAGAAGATAGAGAACAGACAAAACAAAAGGTCTTAGTAAGAACAGAATTAAAAAAAGCTTTTATGGAATATAGTGAAAAGTTGAAAAACAATAAGGATGCAGATATAACAGAGCTTACATCTAAAGTATTAGAAATAAAGAATAAATTTCCGAATATTGTAGATATCAAATTAATTGAAAAAATTGAAAAAGAGTTTAATGTAAGCATAGATAAAACAGCTGTAGAACCAAAGCAAGGAAATTCAGCAGATCCATCACAAAAGCATAAATATACAAGGCAAGAAATTGAACAAACCATTCAAAAATATAATAATCTTAATAATGAAAAGAAATTTCAAAAAGGAGCAATAGTAGCAGTACTGGACCGATTAAAATCTTATCTTGAGGATAATAAAGATGCAGAAGTAGAAAAATATCTTCATGATATTTTAGATGAGATAGATAGAATTGAGCCAATTGACTTGATTAATGAATGGGAAGGAAAAAAGAAGAAATATCATTTTTTTATAGTTGCTTATATGAGAGATTTATATAAAAATGGCATAAAAGGTGTAGATGGAGAAATCTTAGCTAGAGATGAAAACAAATATGCATATTATACTTATTTATGTAATAGAAGAATTGAAGAAGATAAAATAAATGATAGTAGATTTGATAAAGTAAAAGAAGAATATGAACAGAATGCTGAAGATATAGAATTAAAATATTTTCTTGAATTAGTTTCTAGAAATCAAGCAGAGGGAAAAGGATTAAAAGAAAAACTAATGAAAGCTGCTAAGCATTCTAAAGCAATTCAGTTTTTAAAAATAGATGCAAAAAGTGAAGGAGTTAAACTTTTAGCTATAGCAGAAAACTTAAAAGACGATGCTTATATAGAAAATAAAGATGAATCTAAAAATTTAAAACATTTTACAGAATTATTTAATAGAGTGTATAGAAAAGTAAATCTAGGTGCAATAACTAACCCTAAGTTATTAGAGTTAATTGCTGATATAGAAAATTATGGAATAAGAAATCAATTTAATGATGAAGTATTAGAGCCAGATAAAAATATTGCATTAAAGATATACGAAAAATTAATTTCAAAAGGAATAATATCAGAATCAATATGTAATAAAGTCTTAAGCATATATCAAGGCCAAAATAAAGAACAAAAAACAAGGAAAAAAGCAATATATATAAAAACATTAATGAGGAAGAAAGGATTTAAGTATAAAAAAGAAACAAAAAATGCAGATACGCCTAATGGAAATAACATATATGTATGTAGTGATTTACATGGTCAATATGATATATACAAGACTATACTAGGACAATTAAAAAAGGATGACAAATTATACATATTAGGAGATGTAATAGATAGGGGACCTGGTGGAATAAAAATTTTGCAAGATATAATGCAGCATAAAGACCAAATAGAATTCTTTGCTGGAAATCATGAATTAATGATGATACAATCATTGTTTTTGAAAGATGAAAATCAAAAAGAAAATTGGACGAAGAATAATGGGGGAGATGAGACAGAAGAAGAATTTAATAAGTTACCTAAAGAAGAACAAGAAAGTATACGTAAATTCTTAATGAGCGCACTAGTATATAAAGAAATTGAGGTTAATGGAGAAAATATCCATCTAGTTCATGCAAAAGCAGCAACAGAAAGAGGAAAAAAACAAGAAACAGTTGAGGAATTTTTAAATCAAGGTAGAGAAGATGAGCTTTCTGATTGCTTATGGACTAGATTAGGAGATAAAAAAGATAAAAATTCCAACCAATTTTATAGTGAAAAAGATATTGGTAAAGACGGTGCTTTTACTATAGTTGGACATACACCAAGCATTAATGGAAAGATACAAACATATAATTCTTATGTAGACATAGACTGTGGTGCGGCATATTATGGAAATGAATGTTTGTTAAGATTAAATGATGGAAAATTTGTATACTTTGATTATAATACAAAATATAGAGAACAAGATAAAAATGAAGAGGAAAGATAAAATTTAATTGATAAAAAAATGCTTAAGACCTTTAAAAATAAAGAAAAATTAAAAAAGGACTTGACAAATGTTTACATAAATTGTAGAATATAAACGACAATTTTAAAATTGTCGTTGAACCTTGATTAAGCAGGAATAATTCAAAACGAAGCTATATCTCAAGAATGGAGGCCCATATGGCAGATGTTAGTCAAGAATATCTCAACGATCTCACCAAATTTTTGAACAATCCTGATGAGATTGAAGAACCTGAAGAGGCACTTGTTGTGCAAGGAGGTCTAGCTGGAAACATTTCGGTTAATGACATCAGGTCGTCTGAGCAGGCTTTACTCTACATTGTTGTAGATAAGTCTGGTTCCATGTACAATAATGGACTCGAACAGGGGGTTATCGCCGGACTTAAAGAAGTCAAAAATGCGGTAAATGGTGCTAAAGAATCCAAGAACATCGAAACCGCAATGACCTTCTTCGGTTCAACATTGGACATGCGTCCGTTCCAGTATGGAGAAAACATCGATATCTCCTACAGTGCGGATGAGCCCGAAACTCGGTTGTACGATGCCATTGTTGAAAGTTGCAACAATATGGTCAGCCAGTACGACAAACTGAGAGGCGAATGCGTCCTGAAGGGCGTCATGCTTATCTTCACTGACGGTGAAGAAAATGGATCCCAGAACTACAAGCTGAAAGATGCCCAAAATGCTCTTGCAGAGCTTGAAAAGCGTGGTATCCCGTATATTGTGGCAGCCTTCAAGGATGCTGATTTGTCTAAACTTGCCGTAGAGTTTGAAGTTACTCCGGTTGAGATTACGGATGAACATCAGTTGAGAAGGCTGATGGGATTCGTCTCGAAGTCTATGGCTTGACCATGTAGTTGTGTTGAAAAACGTTTCTGCTTAATTGAGGGGGGCTGGAGAGTATTCTCTCCAGCCCTTTGCTTAGAAATAAGTTAGGAGCAAATGTAAAAATGATAAAAGAAATATTTGTAAAAAATAATAAATCAATTAGAAAAGAAAGAAGAGAAAATAAGAGATTAAAGGAAAAAGAGATTGATAAAACATGTAATGAAATGAAACTCCTTTTAGAAGAATATTATAATGCTGATAATAATATTTCATCTATTAAGGATTTAGAAGTCATAGAAGATACGCTTAAATCATCTATTGATTGGTACATAAATAATAAAAGACGTAACAAAGCCATTGAAAATATTTATGTGCTTGCTCAATTATTAGATTTTGAAAAAGAAAAATACTATAATCCAAATTTTACAAAAGAGTTAGCAATGTCAAAAAGAAGAACCGCAATAGTAAATTTTCGTGAGCCATATTTATTAAAACAACACATGTTAAATAAACTAGTTATAAGATATCTGTTATTAGAAGGATATAGAAAAGGTGCTAGAGAACTTTATCTAGAAGAATTAGAAAAATTAGGCATTAAACTAAATGCCAAAGAATTAAAAAAGAGTCTTAAAGACGGTATGAAAAAAGGATGCTATTATATAGAAAAGGATGGAAACTTTGAAGAAGTCACAATAACAGGTAATGAAAAAATATTAAAATATATAAAAAAAAAAAAAGACAAAAAAAAAAAAAAAAAAGATAATACAGATAATAGAATATATACAAAAAAAGAAATTGAAAAAGTTATTCAAAGGATTAATGAAATTGATATTAGTAAAAGATTTCAAAAAAATACCTTATTATATGGATTAACTGTTTTAATTTCTTATCTTAAAGTAAATCAGGATGAAAAGGTCTATGAATATCTAAAAGGTATTTTGAAAGAAATTGATAAAGTTGAGCCAATAGACTTAATTAATGAAAAAATTAAAGGAGAAAAAAAATACAACATTTTGCTACTTGCTATTATGAGAGAATTTTATAGAAATGGACTTAATTCTTTAAATGGAGAAATTGTTGTAAAAAATGAAAATAAATATGCATATTATACATATTTATTAAATAGAAGAATTAAAGAAGACAAAACAACTGATAAGAGGCTTGATAAAATAAAAGAAGAGTATAATCGAAATGCTGAAGATATTGAATTAAAATATTTTTTAGAACTAAAATCTAGAAAACAACTAGAATATGAGGGATTAAGAGAAAAGTTATCAAAAACAGAAAACTATTCTAAAACAATTCAAGATTTAATAAGAGAAGCAGAAAGTGATGGAGTTAGGCTATTAGTACTAGCAGAGGATATAAAAAATGGTGTTTGTCGACAATTTGTAGGAAAGCCAACAAACATTGAGCGTTTCACTAATATATTTAGAAGAATATACAAACAGATTGATTTAAATCAAATAACTAATCCTAAATTGATAGAATTAATAGCTGATATAAAAAATAATGGAATAAAAGATAACTTTGGTAATGTTGTATTAGAACCTGATAAAAATATAGCAATAAATTTATATAAAAAAATAAATTGTTGTGAAGGTACAAACAAAAATCAGAGGAAAGAGGAACCTCAAGAGAAAAGTATATATGTATGTAGCGATTTACATGGTCAATACGATGTATATAAGACCATGCTTGGACAATTAAAAGAAGGAGATAAATTATACATATTAGGAGATGTAATAGATAGAGGTCCAGGTGGAATAAAAATTTTACAAGATATCATACAACATAAAGAACAAATTGAATTCTTTGTTGGGAACCATGAATTAATGATGATACAATCATTATTTTTAAAAGAAGAAAAAGAAAGACAAAATTGGATTCGAGATGTAAATGGGGGAAAAGAAACAGAAGAAGACTTTAATAAACTATCTCCAAAAGAACAAGAAGATATAGGTAAATTGCTAATGAATGCTTTAGTATATAAAGAAATTAATATTAATGGAGAAAATATATACTTAGTACATGCGAAAGCATCACCTGCAAAAGGAAAAAATCAAGAAACAGTTTATGAATTTTTACAACAAGGAAGAGAAGATGAACTAAAAGAGTGTGTATGGTCAAGAATTAATACACCAAAAAGTAATAAAACTAATGAGGTATGGAAAGAAAGTGATATTAGTAAAGAGAATACATTAACTATAGTAGGACATACGCCGACAGACAATAAAAAAATTCAAGTTTATGATTCTTTTGTAGACATCGATTGTGGTGCTGCATACTATGGGAATGGCTGTCTATTAAGGTTAAATGATGGAAAAGTAGTATACTTCGATAATGTAACAAAATGTTTAGAACAAGAAAAAATAGAAAGATAAGTATAAAATTTAATAATAGATTAAGTTTTTTGTGAACAAACTTGACATAATGTTGTATAGATGTTATTATAATCATGTAAAATTATAAATAACCTTATTTTTATCAATGGAGGAATAAAACATGAATAAAAATACTAATTCAGAACCTATACTTCGGTCCGCAACTATAAGTAAAAATAGACTTGATTCGTTAAAAAGACAATTAAAAAAAGTTCCGCATTTTTGGAGGAAAAGATTTGTTCAAAATAAATGGCAAATGATTTTAACTGATAAAATGCCTAATGAATATGGAGGAATGTTTGGAAGAATATTTGTAAATCCAAGTAAGAAACAAATTTGGTTAAATGTTGCAGTTTTAGATGTATTTTCTAATATTATATATGTTTCATTTGCGTATTATATTATTATGGAATACATAAGCCTTGAAGACTCAGCAACATATACTAAATTGGTCAACAAAAATAAACAGGCAATTACAATATTTATGACGAGCAGAGGCAATACTTCTGTAACTTTGGAATCAATTTTTGCAGAAATATTTGCATTTGTGATTGAGAAAGATGGCAAAAACCAATTTACACCAATTGATGAAATATATCAATATGTAAAAAAATGGGTAGATGGAAGTATTTTTAATAGAAATATTTCTGTTCCAAGATATATAGAAATTGGAATTGATGTATTTGATGAGCAAATTGAGATTATTGATAATGTCTTTAAAAATTTGCCATCAAAGTTACAGCTAATGTTTCTAATTAAAAGCTGGAAGTTAAAAGTTTCTCATGAAAAAATTACAAAAGATAATGTCTATGGTTTATGCTCAAGTTTGGATAAACGGATATTTATCAGAAGTTCAGCACGAGATTTAGAAAGAATAGTTTTACATGAATTTGGACATTACTTGGATATGGAAGAAGGATTATTAAGTAACAGACCTGTCTTTAAAACAATCTTTTTACAAGAAGGACATTTAGTGAAAAAATTATATTCGAATGATGAAGAATTTAAGTATGGAACTTCAAATTCTGAAGAATATTTTGCAGATATTTTCTGGTATTATATGACTAATTCTTTCGAACTAAAAGATTGTGCTGTTCAAAGTTTTAAATTCATTAATGAGTTAGTAAAAAGGTGGAGGTAAAAATAAGTGGCAAAGAGGGCTCAATTGAGCCCTCTTTGCTTGTAAAAGTGCGACAGGCATGTCGTTTAGCTAATCGGTGAAAGTCCGTAGTGGAGGTAGATATCGCCAACCACATAGAGAAACACAAGCTATCCATCGTGAGGTGGAAGTGGAGGAAGTGTGTATCAAAATCATGGCTCGATGTACAAAAACTTGATACTAAGGCTGTATAAGAGGGTAAGGCTACTTAACAAGTCAAAGCCCAAAAGATATACGTAACCTTATGCAGTAAATCAAGCGAGTAAATGAGGAAAGTTAAGCGACTTACCCTGTG
>CALXJX010000044.1 GCA_944388735.1 uncultured Clostridia bacterium | reverse complement strand
TGGAGCAGGTAGTGGGAATCGAACCCACGTCATCAGCTTGGAAGGCTGAGGTTCTACCATTGAACTACACCTGCAACTTATCTCTTTGCCTGACATTTATAAATTATAAAGTGTTTTTTAATTTTTGTCAATAGTTTTTAATTTTTTTCTTTACTTTTTTTTATAATTAATATACAATAAGATAAATAAAAAGCAAAAATTTGGAAACAATAAAAGAAAAAAATTGGAGGAAACAAATGAAAAGTAAAAACGAATTAAATGTAAAAGATTTAAAAATGACCTGTAACCCAAACATATTCAAATTTGATACCACAGCCGAATTAGAGCCAATACAAACAGGAATCGGTCAAGATCGTGGAATAAAAGCATTAGAATTTGGTATTCAAGTAGATGTCAAAGGTTACAATATATACATTGAAGGACCAAGTGGAGTCGGAAAAACAATGTATACTAAAAACTATTTAAACAAAGTAGCAGCTAAAAAGAAAGTTCCATCTGATTGGTGCTATATTTATAATTTTGATAATCCAAACGAGCCTATAGCAGTTGAATTGCCTGCTGGTCAAGGTAAAGAATTTAAAGAGGCAATGGATGGATTTATAAAAGAAATTAAAAAAGATATTAAAAAGACTTTTAATACAGATGATTTTGAAAAAGAAAAAGCTCTTATAAAACAAGAATTTGAAGCTAGACGTTCTGCATTATTAGAAAAACTAAATAACGATGCATCTAAATATAACTTTCAGGTAAAAAGTGTACAAAATGGAATCTATATGATGCCAATAGTGAACGGAAAAGCAATTGAAGAAGAAGAATTTGAAAAACTAGATGAAGACACTAAAAAAGAATTTGAAGAAAAATCTGTTATTGTACAAGAACAAATTATGAATGTAATAGGACAAATAAAAGAAATTGAAAGACAATCTGACAAAAAAATATCAGAATGGCAGTCTAATGTAGCCTTATTAACAGTTAATGTTCATATTAATTTCTTAAAGTCAAAATATAAAAGAAATAAAAAAATCAATAAATTTTTAAATGATGTTAAGCAAGATGTATTAAAAAATATACCTGTATTTCTTGAAGATGACAGTACTCAATCTCATCCACCTGTTCAAGGACCTGTTCAAAAGAAACCTGATCCATGTTTAAATTATAGAGTCAATTTATTTGTAGATAATTCTAATTGTGAAGGTGCTCCAGTAATTATGGATTCAAATTACTCTTATCATAATATATTTGGTTCTTTAGAATATGAAAATTATTATGGTGCATTAAAAACTGATCATACAATGCTTAAACCTGGGCTAATGCAAAAAGCTAATGGAGGATATATTATATTTCAAGCAAAAGATTTGTTAGCAAATGGTGCATGTTATGAGGCCTTAAAAAAAGCTTTAAGAATGAAAGAATTAGGTATCGAAAATACTGCTGACCAACGTTCTTCAATGGTTTTAGTCGCACTAAAGCCTGAGCCAATTCCGTTAAATTTAAAAGTTATTTTAATAGGTAGTGCTAATATATATCAAACATTATTATCTATGGATCTTGACTTTAGAAAATTATTTAAAATAAAAGTCGAGTTTGAAGATGATGCACCTATTACACCAGAAAACCTAAATAAATTAGCACAAATTATACATGGATTTTGTAGCCATGAAGAACTTCCTCATTTGGATAAAAATGCTATGGCAAAACTAGTAGAATATGCTTCAAAATTAGCTGGAAATCATCATAAAGTATCAACTAGATTTGACGATTTAATACAAATTGTTGGAGAAGCAGCAACTTGGGCTAAAATTGCAAAATCTAAGGTTGTTACAGAAGATTTTATGGCAAAAGCTTTAAGTGAGCGAATTGACAGAGTAAAAAAATATGACTCAAAATATATGGAAATGATAAAAGATAATTCGCTTTTAATAAATACTTCTGGCTATGAAGTAGGTACTTTAAATGGTTTAACAGTTATGACAATTGGAGATTATACTTTTGGTAAACCTGCAAAAATAACTGTAAATACTTATACTGGAAAAAACGGCGTTGTAAATATAGAAAGAGAAGTAGAAATTTCTGGTCCTTCACATTCAAAAGGTGTATTAATTCTTACAGGTTATTTAGGTGAAATGTTTGCACAAGACATTCCTTTGTGTTTAACAGCTAGTATTTGTTTTGAACAGTTATATAATGGTGTAGATGGTGACAGTGCTTCTAGTACAGAGTTGTACGGACTTTTATCTAGCCTATCTGGAATACCTATAAACCAATCTATTGCTGTTACAGGTTCTGTAAACCAAAAAGGACAAATTCAACCAATTGGCGGTGTTAACGAAAAAATTGAAGGATATTTTCAAATATGTAAGATGAGAGGTTTGGATGGCTCTCATGGTGTTATGATTCCTATTCAAAATGTTGATAATTTGCAATTGTCTGATGAAATTATAGATGCTGTTAAAAATAAGTTATTCCACATATATTCTGTATCTACTATTGAAGAAGGTATTGAAGTTTTAACTGGTGTTCCAGCTGGTAAAAAAGATAAAAATGGTCATTTTCCTGCTGGTACTATAAATTATTTGGTTTATGAAAAATTGAAAAAATATGCAGAAATTTGTGAAAAATAGATGCTAGAAAAATTTGTGCCACTTGTGCCATTGGGGACGTGTTTTTTTGGCACAAATAAATTATAAAAATGCTAATAACATATTAAATTCAACAAGTTAATATAGTATTAGCATTTATATTTTAGATTTGTGCCAAAAAAACACGTCCCCAATGGCACAAGTGGCACAAATTTGATATATTTCTCTCAGAAAACATTTTGAAGATTAAAAACATATTTATCTTCTATATGTTTTAAAATAAAAATTGTTTTATCCAATTCACTTACTGATTCTGCATACTCTCCACTTTCAACAAAACTTTTCATTGCAGTAATATTTGTTTCAACTTTCTCTAATTCATCATGTTCAATATAATATGCCATTTTATCATGAACACTACTCCAATCATTGTATACTTTATTAACAGTATAAGTAGCTTTATCAGAATCTATCTCATTCTCATTCTTTGACAAATCACTCTTTAACTGTTCTAAGTCATCTGTTATCATATTCACAGATTTTGCAGTATAATTTTGTGTAATAATATTTCCCATAACGATAGCAATTACTATTATTATACTTATTATAATTTCTTTTTTCACTATTTCCTCCATTAAAATTAATATTAAATTACTATTGATAGCTTAAAATCACTACTTATTCATATTTTCTTTTCTTTGGCAAAAAATTTGACCTTTTCCATCAATAGTAACTACAAGTGCTTCTTCAGGTTTTACATTAAATTTTTCAACTTGTTTTTTTAACCAGGCATAATTTTTTCCTATTGAATTTAAATTTTTATACATAATTTTTCCATCAATAACTAAATCATAAGGAATCCCCTCATATTCTGGCTGTATATTAAAATCTTCTGGAATAGTATTTCTTTTTTCAGGTTTTTGAATTACTGTTACTTGGCCACTTGTTTCTAGTATTGCATATTCTACATCTCCTAAATTGACTACTCCATTTCCTCTTAATCGTTCTTGTAATTCATTTATCGTAAATCTTTCTTTTTTTAAAATCTTCTCATCTATTTTTCCTCTATATACTAAAATACTTGGTTTACCACATATAATCTCTCTAGCCTTCAAACTCTTTAAATTTAATAACGATATTAATAAATGCATAACTAATAATCCTAAAATCGGTACTATTCCGTTAAAAATTGGGATTCCAACTTCTGTCATCGGTATCGATGCTAAATCTGCTATCATTATTGAAATTGCTAATTCAAATGGTTGTAGTTGACCTATTTCTCTTTTCCCCATTAATCTCATAACAATTAATACAATTATATATAAAACTATTGATCTAAAAAATGTAATTAACATCTATTTTTTCACCTAATCCCAAAAATTCATTTTTAATTATTTTTTACAATTTTTGGCTTATTTATTCGTTTTTTTTATTTTTTTGAATAATTTATTTTTTTCTGTGAATAATAATTTTAGAACCTTGAAAAAACTGCTTAATGGATTTTTAAACTAAGGAGGTTATGACTTATGTCAGAAACACAAGGTAGTAAAACAAAAAGTGGTGCTTCTACTGCGTGGCAAATTATTGGTAGATTAGTTGCAGCTGCAGTAGTATTAGCAATTACTGCATTTTTTACACCAGGATTTACAATTAATAGTTTTTGGACTTTAATAATTGCTGCTGTCGTTCTAACTGTTATAGATTATTTAGTTATCAAATTTACTGGTTTACATGCCAGTCCATTTGGTAAGGGATTTGTAGGATTTGCACTAGCAGCTATTATATTATATGTAACCCAATTCTTTGTAGCTGGTTATTCAATTTCTTGGATTGCAGCTATTATAGGTGCTTTAATCTACGGTGTTGTAGATTACTTCATTCCTGGAAATCAACAAATGTAGTATTGATTAGCACATAAAAAAGAGTAGACTTTATATTTTCTACTCTTTTTTGTTATATTTCAAAATTTTACTAAAAATTTACTTTTGTAATTGTCGAATTTTTTATTTATTAATAATTTTAGTCAGCTCTTGCAAATATAATTGTTCTAGCTTTACTATCATCTGTACATGTTGATAATGTTACTTCTGGCTTACCATTTGTATCTCTTTGATAGAATGATGTGTCTTCTGGTGTTGTTTCAAATTTATTATATACCGTATATGTTAATCTATTGCCTGAGTTGTCTGTTATATATATTTTATCATTAAGTTGCACTCTCTTAAGATTTGAAAAGAATAATCCATTTCTATAGTTATGTCCAATGATTACTAAATTTCCTACTTGATTTACTTCTTGTCCTACTGGATATAAAACTGCAACCGCTGTCTCTATTGACTTTGGAGTTACTTTTTCAAGTACTGGATACATAAAGTTTATTGATGGAATATTCATTGTCCCTACTACACCAAAACCTTTATACATTGGTCTTGTAGGTTGTCCATTTTCTGTTGTCGTTGAAGTATTTGTTTGTTCTATTTGTGTAAGCGGATCTGTGGTATTTTCGTCACTTGTTACTGTATTGTCATTATTCTGATCTACTACTGTGTTTTCAAATTCACTAACAAATGCTTCTGCTTCGCTCTCTAATGAATTTTTTTGATATAAGTCATATCCTAAAAATGCTAATAAACCTAATATTGCTATTATTATAATTACTAAAATTACTGTTAATACTTTACTATATTTACTCTCAAACATAATCTTTTACCTCCGTACATATTTATCACTAATATAATTATACCACAAGTGGAAGTAAAAGTGTATAGTTTTAGTAAATTTTTTGATATATCTTGTAACAGTTCAAAAGTCAATTGACTTTTGAACTGTTTATATATGTTTGTCTACTCATTTACATATTCATTTAATGGTTTTACTCTGTAATTTAGCTCTCCCATTTCTTCTGTTGGAACATAGCCCGCTTTTGAATTAATAACATCTGGTATTCTATTAACAACTGATGCACAAGTTAATTCTACTGTTGCTGGTTTATTTATAATTAATGTCGTTTCTGGCTCGCCTATAATTGTCCATTCATTCTTATCAAAATCATCTTTTGAATACACTTTTCCAATGCATTGGCTTTCTATAATAATTCCTTCTTTTGTTTCAGTTGTAACCACAGCACTCATTCCTGTTGCATCTCCTGCTTTAACTGTCATACCTAATGTAGAAGAATATATATCCTCTGAATGTGTTTGAGGTACTGTTTTTTGAGTTTGAGATTTTACAGTTAATCCTAATTTATCACATAACCAACCATTTACATTCCACATATATGAAGGTAAATATTCACCTTTATTTATCATAGCTTGTCTTTCTTCATCAGAAATTCTATCTACTGAAGCTACTTGTTTATCAAATTCTTCTAAAGTTAATCCTGCTCCATGTGCCTGTGCTAGCGCTATTCCATAATCCTCTACATTATAGCTTGAACTTCCAACGATTTTCTTAATAGTATGAGTTGAACCTGCTATACTAGAAATTAATTGTCCCCAATAAATATCTTGATATCCGCTACCTGTTATTGTACATCCTGTTTGTTTAGCTGTTTCATCAATTCTTTTTGTAATTGTTGGATTTGAATTCATTGGATAAAATGCTTCTTCACATGTAGTTATTGCATTTATACCTAATTTAGCACATAACATTAATGCATCTTCTACATCTTTTATTAAACTCATTGTTGTAACAATTGCTACATCTGGTTTTGTCTCTTTAATCATTTTTTCTGCTTCTTCTACTGATACAACCTTTACTCCCTTAGGCTCAGTTCCCATAATCTCTCCAATGTCCTTGCCTATTACTTCTGGATTTACATCAATTGCTCCTACTATCTCTGCTCCTTTTTCATACACATATCTCATTGTGTATACACTCATTTTTCCGGTACCATATTGTACCACTTTGATTTTTCTATCCACAAAAATCACTCCTTTCAATATATAGATTATATACCAAATAACATATTTTATACAAGAGTATTTTAACTAATATTTATAAAGTTAGTACCCGTTCAGAGCTCATTAGCAAAGAATATGATTTCTTTCATTGTCTTCTCGGCTTGCTCCATAAACTATAAATTCTAAGCTTAAAATAACCGAGCCTCTCGTTAATCACGCTTCCTCAGTTATTTTAAGCTAAGAATTTATACGTTTATTCCACGGCACATTCGAATCCAATTCAAGAAATCATATTCTTTGCTAATGAGCTCTGAACGGGTACACTAATATCATCTTGAACAAAATTCTTTAATTAATGTTGCACATCTTTTAGAAGCTAATTCCAAATTTTCATCAAAAGTTGATGCATTCTTTCCGTCTGGCACATCAGATATACATCTAACACTAATAAATGGTGTATCATCTAAATAACACACTTGTGCAATTGCAGCACATTCCATATCAACTACATCTGCATTAAATTTTTTATTAATTTTATTTTTCATTTCTGAACTAGTGCAAAATATATCTCCAGAAGCTACAATTCCCATTTTTATCTGATATTTTCTATCTTCCATACTTTTTATCATGTTCTCAAAAGCCGAAACCAATCCTAAATCACATTCTATTTTATCTCCTACCCCTGTTATATAACCTTTACTATGTCCAAATGCTGTTATATCGAAATCATGTTGCACTACATGTTTTGCTATTATTACATCACCAATATTTAATGGCCAGCTAATTGCTCCTGCTGCACCAACATTTATAACATATTCTATTTCAAAATTACTTAATAATATTTGTGTAGTCCTTGCTGCATTTACTTTTCCTATTCCACTTTTTATTAGGATACATTTTTTCCCTTGTATATTTCCTTTTATAAATTTTAGATTGTATATTTGTACTACTTCTGTATTTGTCATTAGTTCTTTAATTGCTTCTCTTTCTTCATCCATCGCAACTATTATTCCTATTGCTTTCATATAAAATCCCCCTTTCTTTTACTCTTTCTCCTTTTTACAATTGTATTATATAATATTTTTTTGCTTTTTTCTACTATTTTATATTTAATTTTGTAACTACTCTTATTAAATTTAAAAGGATAATTTGTATTATTAATTTGAATATGTTAAAATACGTGTATGCTAAATAGTAACTAATAACAGCAATCATTGTAATGGAGGTAATTTCTATGTCAATGGCAGATAAGATGAAGAAAAAAAATTTTACAAGTTTAAGTTGCGTTAATCAAAATTGCTAAAAAAAGAGGAATTATCAAATGATATTTCCTCTTTTTTAATTATAATCTTTCTATTTTATTTCATAGCCTCTTCAACTGCTACAGCTACTGCAACCGATGCTCCAACCATTGGGTTATTACCCATTCCGATTAATCCCATCATCTCAACATGAGCTGGAACTGATGAACTTCCTGCAAATTGTGCATCTGAATGCATTCTTCCCATTGTATCTGTCATACCATA
>CALXJX010000043.1 GCA_944388735.1 uncultured Clostridia bacterium | reverse complement strand
ATACTTCTAAAAATAGTTCTACCGTTACGAAAAGTAACATCGGTACATAAAGATGTTTCAGAAAGATTAAAAAAGATCAATCCTAGTTTAGCAAAAGAAGTTAGAATTATTTTAGACGAAAACAAAGCTGAAAGGCACATAAGAGGAGGAATGGCAACAAAGTTAAAATATAGCCATTTAAACAAAAGATAAAAAACAAAAAATCTAATCCAAAAAAGGGTTAGATTTTTTGTTTTATATAATTAGCAACATTCGACAAAAAATTACATAGAATATAATAGCCAACTTTAAGAGGTGATAATATGAATGATATAAAAAAAGGAGATATAGTGGGCAGAAAGTCTTATGGTATGGACATTATATTTATAGTAAAAAGAGTAATACAAACAAATAAAGGAAAAGTTGCTATATTAAGAGGTTTAGTAGAAAGAGTAGAAGCTGATTCAGACATAGAAGATTTAGAGGCTGTTTCAAAAGAAAAAGTTAAAAAATGCTTAAAAGAGTTGGACAATAAAGTAAATAAAAAGATAAAAGAATGTCAAGATATACATGAAAATAAAAACTACAAGATAGGAATATTAACTAAAAATACGAGGACGACAGAAAAAATTCTGACAGGTAAAATTCTTCATTTAGACGGAGACAAAAAATATAGTGAAAAATCATTTAGATATTATAAAAAATTAGGATTGAATGCAATTGTAAAAAATATACCGGAATATAAGCAACCAAAGGTGGTATATTCATTGTTAAAAGTATACAATCCAGATATTTTAGTAATAACAGGACACGATGGAATGATAAAAAGGGGAACAGGATATAATGATTTATACAACTACAGAAATTCTAGACACTTTATCGAAACAGTAAAAGAAGCAAGAAGATATGATAAAGATAGCAAAAAGAATTTAGTCATATTTGCAGGAGCATGTCAAAGCTATTTTGAAGCGCTAATATCAGCTGGAGCAAATTTTGCATCATCACCAGCTAGAATTTTAATAGATTTTCTTGACCCATTAGTAGTAGCAGAGAAAGTAGCAGTTACTGAAAAATATAAATACATTACAATAGATGATATTGCAAGAGAACTAAGAGATGGAAAAAAAGGTGTAAGTGGAATTGGTGCTAATGGAAAAATGACAAAAGAATAATTTATATATATGTAAAAATAACCCAACTTAACATAAATGTAATATACATGTAATAAAAATGTAAAAAAAGACGGACAGACTTATTAAAGCATTGAAAATACTGATATACAGAGATTTGACTATAACATACATTTTTTGACATATTACATCAAAAATGCTATAATCGAACTATCTTAAGGGAGTAGGTGATAGCATGATTTGTAGAACTGATATAGCAAATCTAAAAACTGATATCTTAGAGAAAGTGGGACAAAAGATAATAGTAAAAGGATCTTTACGGTAGGAGTAAAGCCTTTGAAAAAGAAGCAACAATAGAAAAAGCATATCCAAATATTTTTGTAGTAAAATATGAGGAAAATAATAGAAATGTAACATATAGTTACACAGATGTTTTAACAAGAACTGTAGAAGTTGAGGTTTTTGATGGAGATTCATATAGTCCATTAATTCCACCACCAGTTGAAACTAAAAAAAGAAAAACATCATTAATGTAAAATTAATTAGAAAAGTAGGAAATTTTCCTACTTTTTCTTGATTATATAAAGATTACATGATATAATTTCTTATGTCAAGTAACTATAAAATAGTGCAAAGGCACGCCAACCAAAAATCAATTGATTAAGGAGGAGAAACTATGTATCAAAATGCAATGGAAAGGCTAAATCAAAAAATTTTAAAAAAAGACAGCCGGGTAGTAGCAGGATTAGACCCTAGTATTTCAAATATTCCAAAAGGATATTTTGAAGGTCTGACAGTAGAAAGAGCAATGAGGGAATATTGCTTTGATTATATTAGAGCAATAAAAGACATTGTTCCGGCAATTAAAATTAATGTTGCTTTTTTTGAAGCATTAGGAGGCGAAGATGTATATTGGGATGTGGCAGAAGAAGCAGCAAATGCCGAACTAATTGTAATAGGAGACGTAAAGCGAGCTGATATAGGTTCAACATCCAAAAAGTATGCGGATGCATATCTGCATGGAAATTCGCCATTTGACATGATTACGGTAAATCCATACTTTGGAACAGATGGAATACAACCGTTTATTGAGGAAGCAAATGCTAACCAAAAAGGATTACTGGTTTTAGTAAAAACATCTAATAAATCTTCAGCAGAATTACAAGATTTAACATTGAAAGACGGAAGATGTGTTTACGAAGCAGTTGCAGATTTAGTAAAAACATTTGGAAATGAAAGCAATTCAAAGTATAGCAACGTAGGAGCTGTAGTTGGAGCTACACATCCATTGCAGGCAAAAAAATTAAGAGAAAGGATGCCAAATACATTTTTTTTGGTTCCAGGTTATGGAGCTCAAGGGGCTACTGCAGAAGACGTAGTAGTGAACTTTGACAAATCTGGATTAGGAGCCATTGTCAATTCTTCAAGAGGGATTATGCAAGCATATAAACATGAAAGATGGCAAGGGAAATATTCTGAAAAGACTTGGGATGAAGCAGCAAGAGCTGAAGCAAAAAGAATGACCAAAGAAATAAATGAAGCACTTTTCGGAAAAAAATAATATCATGGTAAGAGCAGGCTGATAGTCTGCTCTTTAAAAAATATTACACAGAAAAATACAAAGTTAAAGAAATTAAAGTAATAAAAAAGAGCCAACTTTCATAAACATGTATAAAAGAAAAATGAAGGAGGTCAAAATATGGTCATAGACACAATAAAAGAAAACTTATGTGTAAATAAATTAATTGCTACAAAAAAAGAAATAATATTTGTAGAAGGAGACATGATTGTTCCAGACTCTAAGCCTGATATATTAAGTACAATTTGTACAAGTGGGATAATATGTATGTATAAAAAAGAAGTATTAGAAGGAAAAATAAGAATAGACGGTGGAGTTAATGTATATATCATGTATTTATCAGAAGATCCACAAGATAAGGTAAGAGGATTAAATACAACATTAGATTTTTCAGAAAACATCAATATTCCTAACGTTCAAGCAGAAATGGAATGCATGGTAGAGACAAAAATAAAATCAATAGAATGTAAGGTAATTAATGGAAGAAAAATAGGTATAAAAGCAACGATAGAAATAGAATTACAAATTTATTCAAAAGAAGAAATCGAAATTATAAATGATATACAAGATGCACAAGGTATGCAGATGCTAAAAGAAGAGCTAAAAGTAAATTCTTTAGTAGGGAGTGGAGAAACAAAAATTAATGCAAAAGACACCATACAAATAGATAATATAGACAATTTAGCAGAAATTTTAAAAGTAAAAGTTTGTATATGTGATAAAGACATAAAAGTCAGCTACAATAAAATACTTACAAAAGCAGAAGCAAGAATAAATATAATGTACTTAACAGAAGATAATAGAATAAATTCAGTGACAGGAAGAGTTCCAATAGTTGGATTTATAGATATTCCAAATGTAACAGAGGATAATATTAGTGATGTAAGTTATGAAATCCGAAATATAATTATAAAACCAAATCAAGCAGAAGAACATTCTATATTTATAGAAATGGAAGTAGGAGTAAGTTGCAATGTATATGAAGAAAAACAAATAAATCTCATTCAAGATTTATATAGTCCTTGTGAAAACATTGAATGTAATAGAAAAAATATTGTGACAATGACAGATAAAAGAGAGAACAAAGAATTAAAACAAATTAGAGAAAAAGTTACATTAGAAGGATTAGAAGGAAAGAATATTTTAGATGTTGATATAAATACTACTATAAACGAAGAAGACAAATCAAATACAAGAATTGTATATGAAGGAGAACTAGAACTAAGTTTCATAGTTTCTGATAATAATTTAAACTTAGAAAATAAAATAGCAAAAATACCATTTGAATATGCAATAGAAAATATAGAAGACGGAGAAAACAGAAATACAAACATGGAAATAGAAGTTGCAAACCAAGACTTCATCATACAAGAAGGAGGAATTGTAACAAGTAATATTGATATGATGATGAATACAAATTCATATAAAAATACAAATTTAAATGTAATGGATGAAATACAGACAAATGGAGAAAGAGAAGAACAAGATTATAGTCTTATAATTTATATAGTAAAAAAAGGTGATACATTGTGGAATATAGCTAAAAGGTATGGAAGTACAGTTGATGATATAGTGAGGACAAATGGAATTGAAAATGAAAATATGATTATTCCTGGACAAAAACTATTTATACCTAGATATGTAAAAGTAGGAGTTAATAATGGGTAAAATATATTCTAGGGCAAGAATAAAATTACCAAAAATAAGACTAAATAGAGGTAATATACCATACCATGGAGGGATGAACAATTTAAATATAAATAATGAAAAAACAAGAAAAATAATAAAAATTGTTCTAATCTTAATAATTGCATTTAGTACAGTAAAACTAGTACTAGATGCAGTTTTGCCTATTTTTGATACTTTATGCGAAAATAAAGCAAAATCGATAGCGACAATAATATCAAATGAACAGGCAACAAATGTTATGAGAGAACATTCTTATGAAGAATTATTTTCAATAGAGAGAGATAGCAATGGAAATGTAATAATGATAAAAGCAAATGTAATCCCGATAAATGAAATAATATCTGATATACCAAATAAAATACAAGAAGAAATAAATAAGAGAGGAAGAGAAGATATAGAAATAGCACTACGGAAGTTTTACAGGGTTCAAATTATTAGCAGGTAAAGGACCTGGAATAAAAATTAGGATATCTTCAATAGGAAATGTAGAAACAGATTTAAAAAGTGAATTTACAGCACAAGGAATTAATCAAACCCTTCATAGAGTATATTTACAAGTAAAATGCCAAGTCAGTATATTGACACCATTTGATAATATTACAAGAGACATAACTAACCAAGTATTGCTAGCAGAAAACGTTATTGTAGGTACAATTCCAAATACTTATTATAATTTAGAGGGATTAAATGGATCAAGTGATGCAATGGAAGTGATAGAATAGTTTATATGTAACAAGCCGAGAAGCTTACTCAAGAAATCATAATTTTCCCTTTGTAATCTGAATTGTTATACTCTATCTAGCAAAATATTATATAAAGATAGACAATTTTATGTAACTATGATACAATATTAATGTATCTATAAATATAGTTTTAGAAATACCGATTAAGGAGGTAATTAAATGGGTAATCGGAAAGTAGAGAGAAAGAAAAAAAAGTGGTATGGATTTACTGTAACCAAAAATCCTCAAGAACAGGAATGTAGTATAAGCCTAAAAGAAAAAGAATATGAAGCAATAGTAAGAATAAAAGATGAAGGAGAAGTATATATAGGTTATATAATTTTAATTGCTGAAAATATGTCAAGAGGAATGATAGTTAATACAGAAAAAGATATAGCATTATATTTATACCAAGAATGTATGAAATATGTGAATTTCTCAGATATATATATTTCTGAGGAGGACATTAAATATATTAAAGATTTGGTAAATTAAATTAATAGCTCTCTAAAACCCCAAAAGTAATATAGAATATTACCTTTGGGGTTTTTATAAAAATATAAAAAATATTATCTCTTACTAAATTGAGGAGCTTTTCTAGCCTTTTTAAGACCGTATTTTTTTCTTTCTTTCATTCTAGGGTCTCTAGTTAAGAAACCATTTTGTTTTAAGATAGGTCTATATTCACTATTAGCTTCATTCAAAGCTCTAGCAAGACCATGTCTGATAGCTCCTGCTTGACCAGTAAATCCTCCACCTTTTACAGTTGCAACAACATCATATTTAGCTGTTGTATTAGTAACAGTTAAAGGTTGTTTAGCAATAACTTTTAAAGTATCTAGTCCAAAAAATTCATCAATATCTTTTCCATTAATAGTAATTTTTCCAGTACCTTCAAAAATTCTTACTCTAGCAACAGAGCTTTTTCTTCTACCTGTACCATAAAAAACTATATTTTCTTTTTTAGCCATATTATTTTACCTCCCATACTTCTGGTTTTTGTGCTTGATTTTCATGTTCGCTACCTGCATATACTCTTAATTTTTTAACCATTTGTCTACCTAAAGAATTATGAGGTAACATTCCTTTTACAGCTAACATCATGGCTTTTTCTGGATTTTTTTCAAGCATTACTTTAGCAGGAACTTCTCTCATTCCTCCAATATAACCAGAATGATGTCTGTATATTTTTTGATTTAACTTGTTTCCTGTTAAAACAACATCTTTACAATTTAAAATTATAACATGATCACCTGTATCAATATTAGGTGTATAAGTTGGTTTGTGTTTTCCTCTTAATAATTTAGCAGCCTCTGTTGCAACTCTACCAAGTGGTTTGTTTGCTGCATCAATTATATACCATTTGCTTTCAACTTCGCCTTTTTTAGCGCTATATGTAGTATTATTCATGGTAATAATTACCCTCCTATTTCTTTTATAAAATTTATATGATATGTAATAAATCTAAAACCACCGGGGAGAGATTTTATATTTAAAACATATTTTAACATAATTGCTAAATAATTTTATTACAAAAAGTGGAATTTGTCAACGATTTTGAGATAAAAATAAAAAAAATTTAAAAGTTATTGAATATTTTAGTAATTAAATTTATAATAAATAAGTAAAATTAATATAGAAACTAACGAATAAAAAATGAAAAAGTAAAAGAAAAGTTAACAAAGTAAAACAATTGTTACACTTTTATAGCAAAATCACTTCGTGGTTATTGCACGAACAGAAAAAATTTAACCTTATTATATACAAAAAATCATAAGTAATCAAGAAGAAGGAAAAGGGAATATAAAATTAGGAGTGATTTAATGACAGAAGATAGAATAAAAGAAAAAAAACCGAAAAAAGAAACTTTCATGCAAGGAGTTATAACATTAATATTCTCACAAGTAGCAATAAAACTATTAGGATTAGTATATTCACTATATCTAACAAATAGAGAAGGATTTGGAGACAAAGGAAATGGAATTGTAGCAGCAGGATATCAAATATATGCAATGTTACTAACAATTTCATCAATAGGTGTGCCAAATGCTATTTCAAAATTAGTTTCAGAAAGAGTAGCTGTTGGAGACCATAAAGGAGCATATCGAATATTCAAAATAGCATTTGCTACATTTGCAATGATAGGATTAATTGGAAGTTTAATGTTGTTTTTAGGAGCTGGAATGATAGCAAAACAATGGTTGCAAATTCCAGAAGCAGAAATGACATTAGTAGCATTATCACCAGCAATTTTTTTTGTAGCAATATCATCTGTAATGAGGGGATATTTTAATGGTAGACAAAACTTAAAAGTAACGGCAAGGTCTCAAACATTAGAGCAAATTTTCAAAACAACACTTACAATTATATTAGTAGAAATTGTTGCTATAGTTTCAAATGTTTCAACAGAATGGATGGCAGGAGGAGCAACACTTGCAACAACACTTGCAACATTTGCAGGATTTGGATATTTATATTTATTTTATAAAACAAGAAGACAAGAAATAGCAAGAGAAATAAAATCTACTGTTAATTATAAATATGAAAGAGTAAGAAATATCATAAAAAAAATACTATATGTTTCAATACCAATAGCATTAACAGCAATAATGTCATCATTGAATAAAAATATAGATTCATTTACAGTTGTTAGAAGTCTAAAAGAATTTATGGATGAAAATTTAGCAATTTCACAATATGGAATCTTAGGCGGAAAAGTAGACACACTTACAAGTCTGCCATTATCAATAAATGTAGCATTTGCCACAGCACTTGTTCCAACAATATCTGCTGCTAAAGCCAAAAAAGACAAAAAAACAATAACTGAGAAATCATCATTTTCATTATTAACATCTATGTTAATAGGATTGCCATGTACGATAGGAATGTGTATATTTGCAGGACCTATATTAGACTTATTGTTTCCAAACGCAAGTTCAGGAGAAGTAATATTGCAGATAAGTGCATTAACAATAATATTTACAATATTAGATCAAACTATAAATGGAATACTACAAGGTTATGGAAAACTATTGATACCAGCCATATCACTAGGGTGCCGGAGTAGTTGTAAAACTAATACTAAACTTGATTTTAGTGCCAATACCAGAAATAGGTGTAAATGGAGCAGCAATAGCATCAGTTGCATGCCATTTAGTAGCATTTACAATAGCGATGACATCACTTCGAAAAACGATAAAATTAAATTTAACATTCTCAAAATTTGTAATAAAGCCAATAATAGCCACAGCAATTATGGGAATATGTTCATATTTTGTATATTTAGCACTTTCAGGAATAA
Organism: uncultured Clostridia bacterium; assembly: GCA_944388735.1. GTDB lineage: Bacteria > Bacillota > Clostridia > TANB77 > CAG-508 > CAG-269. The sequence goes on along the minus strand of CALXJX010000043.1, from coordinate 779 downwards.
TTGCACAAAAATTGGCTACAATAGTATCAATATTATTCGCTGTAATAATCTATGCATTGGCAATTATAGTGTTAAAAGTATTTAATAAAAAGGAAATATTAATGATGCCAGCAGGAGATAAAATTTGTAAAATCTTAGAAAAATTAAAAGTATATTAAAAATTAAACAAAAAAAGAAGGATTTTGTGGTTTTTTGGCGAATAAAATTAATTAGTAGTGCGTATTGCTGTGTTTTGCAGCAGAAACTACATAAACTATTTAAATCTTATAGGAGGTAATTTAAATGAACAAAGCTGAATTAATCGCAGCAGTAGCTGCAAAAACAGGAGACACAAAAAAAGCAGCTGAAGCATCAGTAAATGCATTTGTTGATGTTGTAACAGACGCATTAAAAAAAGGAGACAAAGTTCAATTAGTTGGATTTGGATCTTTTGAAGTAAGAAAAAGAGCAGCTAGAAAAGGTAGAAACCCACAAACTAAAGAAGAAATCAAAATACCTGCATCAAAAGCTCCAGTGTTCAAAGCTGGTAAAGCATTAAAAGATTTAGTAAACAAAAAATAAAATTTATATTAAAAAGATATATAAATATATGAATTCATAGAAAGAGGCTTTTATAGTCTCTTTTTTTTGCGATTGTGCCATTGGGGACGTGTTTTTTTGGCACAAATTATTTTAAAATGTCTATTTCATAGTCATTTCGTTAGTGCGCCCATAAAGGGAGCAAAGTAATTCCGTATTAGCAATACGGCAGACGCGGGATTTATGTCTGTGGTCAATGG
>CALXJX010000042.1 GCA_944388735.1 uncultured Clostridia bacterium | reverse complement strand
ATTGCGAAAAATATACAGAAAATAAGCTTTAAAAACTTTAATTTTCTAAGAAAAAATTTTTTATTCGTTACCACTGATAATTAAAGAATTTTATTGACTATTCTACAATTTTGGGGTATTATATATATATTGAATATTTATATAGAAATGAGGAATTTAAAGTATGTTATGTTCAGAATGTAATAAAAACCCAGCAATACTTTTTTATAAAAAAATAGAAAATGGAAAAGAATCAATAGAAGGTTACTGTTATGATTGTGCAAAGAAAAAAGGTATCAATCCAAATGAAGTTTTAGCAAAGCAAAATGAAATACTATCAGCCGATAAAGTAAACCTAAATGATATGACCAAACAGTTCGAATCAATTTTTAAAGATTTAGCAGAAAATATCAACTTAGAAGATTTAGAAAATATAGAAGGTGCAATCGCCTTTGGACCAGTAGATACTAATAACGATGCAGAAAATCCTAACAGAATTTCAGGTACAGCAATTCCATTAGGTTCTATCTTTTCAAATATGTTTGCCCAAAATAATAACAAAAACAATGAGCAAGACGAAACAGAGCCAAGTAATGGTAGAAAAAAAGTAAAAGTTGAAAAAAGAAAAAACACAAAACAAAGCAAAAAGAAAAAATTCTTAGATGTTTATGGAACTAATCTAACGAATAAAGCAAAAAATAACGAATTAGATATAGTAATTGGAAGAGATAAAGAAATTCAAAGAATTATTCAAATTTTAAATAGACGTTCAAAAAATAATCCTTGCTTAATTGGCGAACCAGGAGTAGGTAAAACTGCAATAGCACAAGGATTAGCAATTAAAATAGCAAATCAGAATGTACCCGCTAAACTTCTAAATAAAGAAGTCTATTTATTAGACATGACAGCAGTTATAGCTGGTACACAATTTAGAGGTCAATTTGAAGCAAGAATGAAAGGAATTATTGATGAATGTAAAGAATATGGAAATATCATTCTAGTTATTGACGAAATTCATAATATCATTGGGGCTGGTGACGGAGAACACTCAATGAATGCAGCAAATATATTAAAACCTGCTTTATCAAATGGAGAAATCCAATTGATAGGTACAACAACTTTAAAAGAATATAGAAAATACATCGAAAAAGACTCTGCTTTAGAAAGACGTTTCCAACAAGTTTTAGTAGAAGAACCTAATGTTGAAGATTCTATTGGAATATTAGAAGGAATTAAAAAATATTATGAAGAATATCATAAAGTTAAAATTTCATCTGATGTAATTCGTCAAGCAGTTATCATGTCAGAAAAATATATACATGATAGATTTTTACCAGACAAAGCAATCGACATATTAGACGAAGCTTGTTCTAGAATCAATTTAGAAAATAAAGAATTATACAAATCAGAAATGCTAAAACAAGAATTAGCACAAGTTCAAGCAGAAAAAGAAGAAGTTGTTGCAGCTGACTCAACAGAAGATTATCAAAGAGCAGCTGACTTAAAAACTCGTGAATGTCAACTAATTGAAGCTATTGATAAAATAAATAGCAAAATGAAATTAAAACAGCTTACAGTTCAAGATATAGCAAATGTAATAGAAAGCTGGACAAAAATACCTGTTAAAAAAATAACAGAAGCAGAAACTCAAAAATTATTAAATTTAGAAACTAACCTTCATAAAAGAATTATAGGTCAAGAAGAAGCAGTTAGTAGTGTTGCAAGAGCAATCAGAAGAAATAGAGCCGGATTGCAAAGTACAAAAAGACCACCTTCATTCATTTTTGTTGGTCCAACTGGTGTTGGTAAAACAGAATTAGCAAAAAGTTTAGCTTATGAAATGTTTGGAAATGAAGATTCTATCATTAGAATTGATATGTCTGAATATATGGAAAGTCATTCAACATCAAAATTAATAGGAGCACCTCCAGGATATGTTGGATATGATGATGCTGGTCAATTAACAGATAAAGTAAAAAGAAAACCTTATTCTATTATTTTATTAGACGAAATTGAAAAAGCACATCCAGACGTATTTAATATATTATTACAAGTTCTTGATGACGGAAAACTAACAGATAGCCAAGGTAATACAGTTAATTTCTCTAATACAATTATTATAATGACATCAAATGCCGGATCAAATCTAAATAATAATTCTATTGGATTTGGAGGAAATACAGTAAATAAAAACAAAATCATGGATAGCTTAAGAGAAACATTCAGACCTGAATTTTTAAATAGAGTAGATGAAATAGTTGCTTTTGATCCATTAACAAAAGAACAATTAGTACAAATAGTAGATTTAATGCTAAAAGATACTATATCTGCATTAAATGATAAAGATATAAAATTAGAGATCACAGGAGAAGCTAAAAACTTTATATTAGAAAAAGGAACTGACATCAAATTTGGTGCAAGACCTTTAAGAAGAGCTATTCAAAGATATGTAGAAGATGAATTATCTGAAATGATATTAAAAGGCGAACTTTCAGACGGTCAAACTGTTAATATTGATTATGAAAAAGACGGATTAAAATTTGAAGTTAAATAGGAGATTATTATGTTAAAACACGTACCAAATATACTAACTATATGTAGATTTTTATTAATACCATTTGTCGTTTTTTATATTTTTACCGGAAATTATATTTTAGCATTTATATTCTTTACACTTTCTGGTTTAACAGATATAGCAGATGGATTTATCGCAAGAAAATTTAATTTAATATCTAACTTTGGAAAATTAATGGATCCTTTAGCAGATAAACTAACTCAAATAGCCACATTAACTTCTTTAGTTATGACTGATATTATTCCTATTTGGATACTATTTATTGTCCTACTTAAAGAATTTATTATGATTTGTGGTGCATCTTTCCTTTATGGTAAAGATGTTGTTGTTTACAGTAAATGGTATGGAAAACTCGCTACTGTTTTGTTTTACTTTGCTATTGTTGTTTCTCTTCTGTTAAAACAATTTGAAGTAACAGGTTTTCCTGCTCGTTTAGATTTTGGTTTGTATTGCTTGGCTTTAGTTACTACACTTTTTGCCTTGATTATGTACATAAAAGATCTTTATCAAAAAGGTTTTATTGATAAACAAGATTTAAAAAAAGAAGTTACTGTTGATAAGAAAAAATAATTGCAAAATGGGACGGGTTCGTTTGGCAATTTTTTGGCCAAACGAACCCATCCCCAATGGCAAATTTATTCAAAATCTTCTAATACCTGATTTAATTCCTCTTTTCCATTTGCCCTAATACCAGTTTTCATATTAATCTTATCCACATCTGGTAAATATTCTGTGGAAATTTCCGTATTCTCATACAATGCTTCATTTCCATTTTCTAAAATTCTATATATCACTACTTTTCCATTTTCATCTTTCACAAGATAATGCTCTCCACATTCGCTCTCAATATTTCTAAACAAGACAATTTGATTAGGGACAAAACTCTCTATGCTCCACCCTTGATATACTTCTTGTATTTTTTCTTCTGTTGAATTTACCAAATCATTTGGTAAATTTGTATATTCTGTTAATGTATGTCCACATTTAGTATAATATTTTTTTAATATGATTGCACAATTAGGTGATGTTTTGACCTCTTCTGAATTAGTTTCTAATATATTTTCATTTTTCATTTCTTCATATTCTTCTGTACATTCATCTATAATATTTTCTTCTGATACTTTTGTTACAGACGTTTTTGGTTCTTCATTTTTATCTTGTTTAAAGATAAGCATTGCTGTAAAAATAGCCCCAATAATTACAATTATACAAAGCATTACTACAATAACTTTATTCATAAATTTAACTCTCCTTCAATACTTTTCTGTAGTATTTACCGGTTTTGTTAAATTTATACAGCAATTATCATAATTATGGCTAAAAATATTATTTTTCTATCTCGTTTTTAGAAAGTTCTATCGGTTTAACTGAATTATCTTTAAAATGATACTGATATTTTTTTCTATCACTTTCTGGTATATAATTCTTTTCAAAATCGCCTTTACTATCTATTGAGCCTATAACATAGTCTGGTAAAATATATCCATTTCCATTAGGCTCTTCTGCTCCCCAAACTGGTATATCATTATCTTTCTCAAATGCTTTTTTAGGTATTTTCATTATAATTTTTGACGTTCCTCCAGATAAACTTAATAGTTCTTGAAAGCTCATACTTTTATTATAATTTCCTGTTGTCGTACATGATAAATTGTTTCTTTCTGCTTCGTGGCGTGTTGAATTTATTTTACCATTTCTATAAACTTCTTCTTTTATATTTCTTCTTTCATCATATTTGTGTTGTAAAACATAATAATCTTTAGAATCATATAGTTTTGCCATTTCTTCTCCATATTCTTTTGGCAATTTTCCATCTACTTCTAAATAAGACATTATATTGTTGCATGTACCTATACCTAATGTTTTACTTCCGTTTATTAATTTTCTATAATCATCTGCATCCATAGAATCTCTATAATTTCCATCTTCTCTACATATATTTGCACCCATTCGTAATGCTTCAAATAAATATTTATGTGGTATTTTATATTTCCCTTCTTCAACTTCTTTAGGTTGATAAATTTCATTCTTTACTTTTTCTAATTCATTAATCTCAACTTTTAAATTACCATATTCTTTATAATCTTTACTTTGCTTCATACTATTTATAACTTTGTCTATATATTTATCATATAACACAGCTGCGTTTTCTTTATCATATACAATAGATGTAAAGTCATAATCTAACATTGTAAATATAACATCTGTTCTTGCTGGTGATTTTAATTCATTTATAAAGTTAGGATTTTCTTTAAATAATGTATCTATTCCTTCTCTACCATTATCTTTTATATATCTTATTAATTCGTCTCTTCTAGCAAAATCTTCTGATGTCATAAAATCATTTTCATTAAGATGTTCTTCTTTTTTTAATACTTTCTCTCCATTTAATTTTTGATATGTGTAATAATCTCCTTTGATTTCATTTCCTTGATTATTATACAATATATCAAATTCTCTAACTGCATTTTCTTTATTTATAGAATATATTGATAAAGCATCTAGTTTTTGTACATAACCTTTTACTCTCATGTTTCCATTATCATCTACTGAAATTGTTCGACTTGTAAACTCATCCTCTGCAAGAGTTCTCATATCACTTGGGTAAATTTTCATTTTATCTAAAACAACATTTCCGTTTTCATCAATATGCATCATATAATTTTCCTTGCCGTTTGTTTTATCATATAATTGTGTCGCCATACCATATTGTATTTTTTCATGTTTTTTTAATGTTTCTATTATATTATTCATTTCTTCAGTTGCAATTTTAGTTTCTTTTGGAGGCCATTCTATGTTATTTTGTTGCAATATGTTTTGTATATGAGATTTTATCGTATTACATGCCACTTTATTATTAATTATTTCGTCATTTGCACCCATTTTAGCTAAGATATCTGATATAAGAGTAGCTTCTGAATATATTTTTCGCATTTCATTTCTAAATGATTGCTTTCTATCAAACACCATATTCTCCATTGTATTTTCTATATCCCCTGATTCTAATAGTTTAGTTTTTGAACTTCTATTAAATATTTTTTCTTTGATTTTTTCAAATATTTTTTTCAAACTAGCCATATATTTTTTCTCCTTCTATAATTTTTATATAAATCAATAAAATGTATTTTTAGATTTTTTCATTTGGAATAAATTGACTTTCTTATTTATAATTATACTATTGGCACCTTTGTTTTTCAATAGCTTTTATCGGAATTTTTTTGTGTTAGCGTAACTTTTATTGTTACAATTCACAGTTAAATTTCATTGTTTAGAAGGTTGATATATTAATATTGAATAAATTTTGAATGTGATTGGAGATATTTTACAAATTCTTAAATATTGTATTGAGCCGAAAAATTTATGAAATATTAATATATCAACATTCTTTTAATAATTTATAAGCTGTGAATTGTAACCTTTTATTAATTATCTGTAATAAAAGAAGTAATTAATAATTTATTTGCTTTAACCTCAATTGATATTTCTCCATTTTCATCAGTCCTATATATTTTACATTTAAAATTCTCTAGTCTTTCCAATACATTATCACTAGGGTGCCCAAAACTATTATCTTCACTAACGCCAATCAGAGCTATTTCAGGTCGAACCACATTTAAGAACTCCTCAATTGAAGAGGTCGCTGAACCATGATGTGTAACTTTTAAAACATCTACTTTTAATAATTCTAAATTATTCTTATATTTTTCCAAAATCATTTTTTCTGCTATTTCTTCTATATCTCCTGTAAATAATATTGAAAAACTAATGTATGATAATTTAAAGACTAGGGCATTATTATTCAATATATTATCATTTATTGGATTACTAATATCTGGCCATAAAATATCAATATATAAATTCTTTTCTATTTGTATTCTTTCTCCTGCATGAACAACTTTTACTTTAATCTTCTTTTCTTTTACAATCTTCAAAAATTTTTTATAATTTTCTGAAACTTCAAATTGTTTGCTTATTATAATATTTTTAACTTTGATTTCTTGCATTACTGTAAGTATTCCGTCCGAATATGGTCTTGGTCAAAGTGACTAATTATAATTGTATCTATTTTTGTATATCCTTTATCTAAAATAAATGGCAAGAGAGTTTTTTCTCCTACATCGAAACTATTTGATAAACTCCCTCCTCCATCTATTAAAATTGTTTTATTACATGGCGTGATAATAAAAGTACTATCCCCTTGTCCAACATCTATAAAGTTTATTTCTAAACTCTTTGGCATTATCCTAAAAGTAGATATAATAAAAACAAATAAAATTATAACTACTTTAAATTTTTTCTTATTTTCTCTAATTTTAAATTTCAATACTTGAAGTAGATTTTTCAGTCTTATTTGTGTATAATTCAAATTTTTTTTAATTTTAATAAGGCAAAAATTATTTAATAAAATTAGTATGATATAATATACTACTATTTGCCACATTTTAGGGGTTGCTACATATAATTTGGCAAAAGGTATTTGCCCAAACTCAGATATAATAATCAATAATTTTATTCCAATTAATACTAAATAGCTAAATATTTTCGATATACGAAAATTAATAATAGATATCATTACAATCAATATTGAAAAAATTAATATCGGTCCAATAATACAACTTGCTAAAATATTTGTAATTAAAAAATATATTCCCAAATAATTAAAATGCACTAGCATAACTGGCAAAATTACAAGTTGAGCTGAAATAGTTACTGCTAGCATTTCTTCAAATTTTTCCATTATTTTAACTGTATTTTCTTTTATTCTGTACTTTATAAATTTACTTTTATATTTGAATCTTTTAATAAAATTAAAAACATTTTTCTGGAATACTATAATTCCAATTGTTCCTAAATACGATAGTTGCAATCCTATATTTACAATTAAAAACGGATTATAGAACAATATTATAAAAAGTGAAATTGCCATAGATGTATAAATATCTGTCCTTCTATAAATAAGTTTTGATAATACTCCTATTATCCCCATTATTACAGCTCTTACTATTGATGGAGAAAATCCTGTTATAAACATATAAATAAGAAGAAAAATAATACTTAATATATTTGTGGCTTTTTTTCCTAAAATCTTACTAAATAAAAAATGTATTCCTATTATAATATAAGATACATGCATTCCTGATACAGCTAAAATATGAATAATACTACTGGTTCTAAAATTTTCTTGTATATCTTCTTCTATTTTTGAAACATCACCTAATAATAATCCCTGTATGATACTAGCTTCTTTTTCCGGAAATATTCTAAAAATTTTTTCTTTTATTTTTAGATTTACTGTATTCGCTAATGTAAATATGTTATTTTCTTTATTTAATATTTCAATATTTTTTACTTCTACTGTACCATAGATTTGTATTGTTTTTAAATATTGACTATAATCGAATCCTCCTTCGTTTCTTTGCTTTGAAGGTTTTTCAAAAATTCCTTCTACTTTTACAATATCTCCATATTCTAATTGAGTACCATTAGTCTTTTTTATTCGTAAATATATTTTTGTATTTTTAAATTTATTTGTATCACCTGATTTAATAATCTTAAGTTTATATACATCACTATATTCTTTTTCTTCTTTATTACTTACTATCTTTCCTATTAATTGAATATCTTTTTCTTGATATAAAATTTCATATTTCTTATTTTGATATAAAACAATTGAATTAGAAATAGTTGAAAAAATTATAATAATTAAAATGATTTTGAATTTTATAAAAAGTTTTAAATATCTTAAATATCTTTTAAAAGAAAATAATTTGAAGTTTTTGCTTTTTTTGCTTTTATTAAATATTTTCGTTTTCTTAAATAAATATATTACAATAATAGGAATATAAAAAGGAGCTATACTAATTTCAAAGTATAACCCCCATAATATACCTAATATATATCCTATTACTGCAACTAAAATCGGTCTTTTTATGATAAACCTCCTCTTATTGCAATTTATATAACTCTTCTTGCTCCTAAATATGTGCTTGCAGCTTGGCTTAGTGGTACTATACATACTGTTTTTCCAGGTCTTGGTGAATGTATTACCTGACCTCCTCCAACATAAATAGCTACATGGCCACTATAAATTACTAAATCTCCTGGTGCTAAGTTACTTCTACTTACTGCTGTTCCAACACTTGCCTGCCCTCCTGATGTACGAGGTAAACTAACTCCAAAATGTTTAAATACATAAGATGTAAATCCAGAACAGTCAAATCCTGTTGAAGGTGATGAACCTCCATAAGTATATTTTGTTCCTATAAATTTTTTTGCGTAAGCTACAACTTCTGAACCTCTACCAGATGCTGTTGCATTTGTTTGGCTCGTTGATGTACTATTAGATGTTGTAGATTTTTGTGCATTTGATGTTGATTTGCTTTGTGTTGATGTAGTATTCTTTGTTGTTTCTGTTGGTGCTTTTCTTACTGTAGTAGCACCTCTTGATGTTGTCTCTTGCTTTGTGTCTGATAATAATTCAGTAGAAATATATCCTTCTAGTCCCGCAACTCTTACATTACTCCAACCTGATGCTTCTGAAAATACTTCTACAGCTGTATTTAGTGATAAACTTGTTACTATTTCACTACTTGTATTAGGTTCTTTTCTTAAATTTACTGTTGTTGAATTAATATACTGTGTTTTTATAACAGTTTTTGTTACTGGTACTTCTGTTTGTTGATTTGTTTCTTGGTTTTCTTGTTGGCTTGTTTGTTGTTCTTCTTTTTGTAGATTTTCTTTTCTAATCCAACCTTTTGTATTTTGTGTTTCTACACATACCCATCCATTCATAACTTCTATTACATTTACTTCTTCATTTTGCTTAACATCTATTGTGTCTGTTGCATTTATTGATGGGATTATTTTTAGTTTTACATCTTTTGTTACTTTGTATTTTCCTAAATTAATGTCCTGTTGTTCAGCATTTTGTTCTGTTTCCGTCATTTGACCTTCTTGAGACTGATTTGTCTCTGCTGTTGGATTTTCTTGAGTTTGTTCTGTTGTTCCTGTTGTATTTTCTTGTTGCTCATTTGTTGTTACATTTTGTTCTTGATTTTCTTTTGTTGGAATTTGTTCATTTGATGTTATTAAATCTTGTCTAATGAACCCTGTTATACCGTTATATCTTACTTGATACCATTCTCCAGTTTTTTCTATAATTTCAACTTCCTGATTTAAAGATAGTTGACTCAATATCTTGCTGTCAGCATTTGCTGTTTCTCTTAAATTAGCAGTTTCTACATTGATTTTTCCAGTGGTTGCTGCTAAACTCATGTTGATAAAAAACATCCCTGCAAGAGCTATGATTGCCATTACTATGATGCTTTTTATTCGCATTTTACTTTTCATTGAAATCTTCTCCTTAAATATTATATTATTCCAAAAAGTACCATGACATTAGTATACTACAAAAAGAAAAAAAAGTCAAATTTCCTTATATAGCTTCAGTGGTAACGAATAAAAAATTTTTTCTTAGAAAATTAAAGTTTTTAAAGCTTATTTTCTGTATATTTTTCGCAA
>CALXJX010000041.1 GCA_944388735.1 uncultured Clostridia bacterium | reverse complement strand
TACAATACAGAGTTCACTCCCTAGCAGCTTAATATTTAACCAAAAAGTGTCCAACTTTTTGGGTTCAGTACACAGTCCTTAAAGTTCATATCTAATTTTAAATTTTCTTCAACAATTTCCCAATATCTTTATCGTCAATATAATCATAAACATCTAATTTGACTTTTTTATTTGATAATGGACTTTCAATAAATCCTTTTGTTGTTAGATAAATTAAATAATTAAAAGAAGATATTGTTAATTCAACATTACCATTATCATTTGTATCATATCCATATCCAATTTGAACAAATTTACCTATAGAGTCTTTAGAAAAAAGTATAACATAAGGTCTATAAAATTCATTTAAATCCATTATTTCAAAAATAGCTATATAAATATTTTTTAATTCTATGCCATTTAGTGAAATATACTTGATATAGTCAACATATAAAAGATTTGGGATTTTTGTATCTTCTGGTAAGTTTGTAAGATTTTGGTCATCTGGTATATATGGATTTGTTACTATGCCATTTTCATATTCTACATATTTTCTCATTTCTAAGACTCCCCATAAAGATAATAATTCAGGGTCAAATTTCTTTTTTATATCAGCATTTAATAAATCTTGAGCATTTAATGTTTCATAATATGATATATCAATATTTCCAGCTAAGTGAGTGCTTTTATATACTTGATAATAATTTGAGTAAAATCTTTTTTTTGAATGGTTTGTTTTTTCTAAACAACTAAAAATTCCCATACATTACGCTCCTTTATATTTTCAATCTACATATAAGTATATCAAAAAAAAATAAATTTGTATATATCTAATTGGCAAAGTTGCATTTATACGTCTATTCCACTGCACATTCGGAGCTAATTCAAAAATTTATACTTCCCTTCAATCTCTGAAAAGTTACAATTCACAGTTGAATTTCATTGCTTAGAAGGTTGATATATTAATATTGAATAAATTTTGAATGTGATTGGAAATATTTTAGAATTTGTTATATGATTTATTGAGGAATGTTCACGGTACTCGAGGTACGAGAGGGTCTGAGTGAAAGAGGCTCAATAAATCATTTTACAAATTCTTAAATATTGTATTGAGCCGAAAAATTTATGAAATATAAATATATCAACATTCTTTTAATAATCTATAAGCTGTGAATTGTAACTCTGAAAAGTTATGAATCGAAAATTAAATAATTCAAAGCCTTGAAAAAAGTATTAAAATGTAATAAAATAAACTAAATTTAATAGGAAAAGATGAAATAATAAAGGACAACAAGTTAAACATAATAAAAAAGAAATAGTAGATGGGTTTATAGGTAAATCCCATTAAAAAATCTAAATATATTATACAAGGAATGATATTATCAATGATTGATTTTACAAATGCAATAGAAGAATTTAACAACTACAAAGGATCAGAAAAAAAGAAAACATTAATTTATAATAATAAAAAATACCTAGTAAAATTTCCAGACCCTATAAGAGAAAAAAATAAAACCATATCTTATATCAATAATGCCTATTCAGAATATATAGGTAGTAATATTTTTAAGATAGTAGGCTTTAAAACACAAAATACTATTTTAGGAAAATATGAATATAACAGAAGAGAAAAAATAGTTTGTGCCTGTGAAGATTTTACAGATAGTGAAAATGTACTATATGAATTTGAAAATTTAGCACTAAGCACAAATCCAGATAAAAAAATAGAGACTGAATTAAGTGACATAATGGAAGTTATAGAAGAAAGCAGAATGATAGATACAGAAGAAACGAGACAAAAATTTTGGGACATGTTTATTGTAGACAGCTTAATAGGAAATACTGATAGACATAATGGGAATTGGGGATTTTTATTAAATAAAAATACTGGAAAAGCTAAATTTTCTCCAATTTATGACTGTGGTTCATGTTTAAATCCAATGCTTGAAGATAATGAAATTGGAAAAATTTCTGAAAAAGAGTTAAAAAATCTAGCAATAAATTGTTATTCATGTTTAAAAGAAAATGGTAAAAAGATTAATTATATGACATATATAACGAAAAAAGAAAACGAAGAATGCAATAATGCAATAAAAAGACTATTTGCAAAAATAAATATTGAAGAAATAAATCAATTTATTGATAATATAGAATGTATAACGAATATAAGAAAAGAATTTTACAAAGAAATAATAGCACAAAGATATGATATTTTACAGAAAACATATAAAGAACTAAAAAAAGACTGAAAGGAATGAAAAACTAAATGGAAACAGCAAGAGAAATAAAAAAGCAAGAACAATACATAGAAAAAGTACAAGAAATAAATAGAGGAAAAAAATTAAAATATAATATTTTAACAATGGGATGTCAATTAAATGAAAATGATTCTGAAAAACTATGTGGAATGCTAGAAAAAATGGGATATATAAAAACAGAAGACTTCAAAAATGCAGATTTAAACCTATTTAATACATGTTGTGTAAGAGAAAATGCAGAAGATAAATTGTTTGGAAAATTAGGAGAGCTAAAAAGAATAAAGGAAGAAAAAGGAACAATTGTAGCAATTGGTGGATGCATGATGCAAGAAAAACACATAACAGATAAGATAAAAGAAAGCTATCCCTTCGTAGATATAATATTTGGAACACATACTTTACACAAATTTCCAGAAGATTTGTATAAAGCATTAGTAGAGAAAAGAAAACAAGAAGACATTTTAGATATTGACGGGGAAATATATGAAGGACTACCTATAAAAAGAAATAGTAATATAAAAGCATCTGTAACAATTATGAATGGATGTAATAATTTTTGTACATATTGCATAGTCCCTTATGTAAGGGGAAGAGAAAGAAGCAGAGAACCTAGAGAAATCATAAAAGAAGTAAAAGAATTAGCAAAACAAGGATATAAAGAGATAACTTTATTAGGTCAAAATGTCAATTCTTATTTAAGAGTTGAAAAAGAAAAAGGAAAAAAATTTGAAGAATATCAAGGTGTAAATTCTTTTGCAACATTATTAAAAGCAATCAATAAAATAGAAGGAATAGAAAGAATTAGATTTGTTTCACCTCATCCAAAAGACTTTACTGATGACGTTATAGATGCAATAGCAGAAAGTGATAAAGTATGCAAATTAATTCATTTGCCATTGCAATCAGGAAATACAAAAGTCTTAAAAGAAATGAACAGGAAATACACAAAAGAACAATATTTAAATTTAGTAGAAAAAATGAAGACAAAAATACCAAATTTAACATTATCAACAGATATAATTGTTGGATTTCCAGGAGAAACAGATGAGGAATTTGAAGATACATTAGATGTAGTAAAAAGAGTTAAATTTGAACAAGTATATATGTTTATATATTCAAGAAGAGTAGGAACGCCAGGAGATAAAATGGAAAATCAAATTCCAGAAGATATTAAGCATAAAAGATTTAATAAACTAAAGGAATTAGTAGAAAGTCAAATAGAAGAAAATAATCAAAAATATATAGGAACTGTTCAAAAGGTATTAGTAGAAGGAACAAGCAAAAATAATGAAAATATGCTTACAGGTAGAACTGATAGTAATAAAGTGGTTATTTTTGAAGGTGACACAAGTTTGATTAATAAAATAATTGATTTGGAGATTGTTTCAGAACATATATGGTATTTGAAGGGGAAAATATTAAATAAGGAATGTGAATAAATATGAATTTTGGATTGTCAGAAGAAATACTAAGTCAAATAAGGAGAATAGCAATAGAAAACGAGAAATACAAATTTAAAATATTTGGTTCAAGAGCAAAAAATACATATAAAAATACGTCTGATATTGATATTGCAGTTTTTGAAAATGTAAGTAGAGAAGACGAATATAAAATAAGAAATAGTTTTGATTTGTTAGATATAGTATATAAAATTGATTTAGTATTTATAAATAAAAATACAAAACCAGAATTTTTGAATGAAATAATTAAAGAAGGAATTGAAATAGTATGAAAAAAATCCTTTCATACTTTGTGTATCTTTAGAAAGAACATAGAAAGGAAACTAATTATGGTAGAGAAAGAAAAATTTTCACCAATGATGCAAAAATATTTAGAAACAAAAGAACAATACAAAGACTGCATACTGTTTTATAGACTAGGAGACTTTTATGAAATGTTTTTTGATGATGCAATTACAGCATCAAGAGAACTTGAACTAACATTAACAGGAAAGGACTGTGGACAAGAAGAAAGAGCACCAATGTGTGGAGTACCACATCATGCAGCAGAAATGTATATATCAAGACTAATTGCCAAAGGATATAAAGTTGCAATATGTGAGCAATTAGAAGACCCAAAAACAGCAAAAGGAATTGTAAAAAGAGGTGTAATCAGAATTGTAACACCTGGTACTGTAGTTGAAAGCAACATGTTAGAAGAAAGAAAGAACAACTTTATAATGTCGATTTTTAAATCAGGGATATATTTTGGAATAAGTGTATGTGATATAACAACAGGAGAATTCTATGCAGCTGAAATAAAGGATAACAATAACTTTCCACAACTATTAGATGAAATTGCAAGATATAATCCGTCAGAATTAGTAGTTAACAGCATGATGTCTGACTGTATAGAAGAAATGGGAAAAATCAAAGAAAGATTTGAATGTTATATTACAAGATTTCAAGACAAATATTTTACATCAGAAGCGGAAAACTTGTTACTAAGATTTAATATGCAAGACACAGAACAAAGAAAAATAGAAAACATACAAGAAAAAACATTAGCACTTAGTAGTATAAATGCCTTAGTAGAATATATTGAACAGACTCAAATGACGAGTCTGGAACATATAAATAAAATAACAATATATCAAATATCGAAATATATGTCATTAGATATTAATGCAAGAAGAAATTTAGAAATAACTGAAAAGATGAGAGATAAATCAAAAAAAGGAACACTATTATGGGTTCTTGATAAAACTGCAACATCTATGGGAGGAAGACACTTAAGAAGATGGCTTAATGACCCACTAATAGATACAAAAGAAATAAATAGAAGGCTAAATGCAGTAAAAGAATTAAAAGACAACATCATATTAAGAGGAGATGTAATAGATAATCTAAAAAAAGTATATGATATCGAAAGATTAGCTGGAAAAATGGCTTACGGTAATGCAAATGCAAGAGACATGATAACACTAAAAAATTCTTTATCAAAATTACCAGATGTAAAACAAGTTTTAAGTTCTTGTACATCAGAAATGTTAAAAGAATTATATGAAAATTTAGATGAGCTAAAAGATATATATGAATTAATAGAAAAATCTATTGTTGAAGACCCACCAATGACAGTTAAAGAAGGAGGAATCATCAAATTAGGATATGATGAAGAAATAGATAAATTAAAAACAGCTCAAACAGAAGGTAAAAATTGGTTAATACAATTAGAAGCTGATGAAAGAGAAAAAACAGGCATTAAAAATCTGAAAGTTGGATTTAATAAAGTTTTTGGATATTATATAGAAGTAACAAAATCATTTTTAAATCAAGTACCAGATAGATATATAAGAAAACAAACATTAACAAATGCAGAAAGATATATAACAGAAGAATTAAAAAACTTAGAAAATCAAATTCTAGGAGCAGAAGAAAAAGTTGTTACATTAGAATATGATGCATTTACAAAAATAAGGGAAGAAATAGCAAAAAATATTATTAGATTACAAAAATCAGCAACAGCTGTTTCTACACTAGATGTATTAGCTTCTTTTGCTGGAGTTGCAGAAGACATGAATTATTGTATGCCACAAGTAGATAATTCAGGAGTAATAGATATACAATCAGGAAGGCATCCTGTTATTGAAAAAATGTTAGGACCGGGGGCATTTGTAGAGAACGATACATATTTAGATAAAGAAGAAAATAGATTATCAATTATAACAGGACCTAATATGGCAGGTAAATCTACATATATGAGGCAGGTTGCATTAATAACACTAATGGCACAAGTGGGAAGTTTTGTGCCAGCAACATCTGCAAGGATAGGAGTAGTTGATAAAATCTTCACAAGAGTTGGTGCATCAGATGATTTAAGTATGGGACAAAGTACATTTATGGTAGAGATGATGGAAGTATCAACTATACTAAAAGAAGCAACATCTAATAGTCTAGTAATATTAGATGAAATAGGAAGAGGAACATCAACTTATGACGGATTATCAATAGCTTGGGCAGTAGCAGAATATATAGCAGATAAAGAAAAATGTGGAGCTAAAACTTTATTTGCAACACATTATCATGAATTAACAGAATTAGAAGAAAAATTTGATGGAATAAAGAATTATTCAGTTGCTGTAAAAGAAAAAGGTGAAGATATTATATTCTTAAGAAAAATAGTAAGAGGTGGAACAGATGAGAGCTATGGTATACATGTAGCTAAACTAGCAGGAGTTCCAAAAGCCGTAACTCAAAAAGCTAACGAAATATTAAGAGGCTTAGAGAAAAAGAATATTCTAAATGGTAAAGAAAAACAAGATAAAAAACAAGTAGAAGGACAATTTGATATGTATAACTATAAACTTGCAGAGATTGCTCATGAAATTGATAAAATTAATTTGAATGAGCTAACACCAATCGATGCTTTAAATACTTTAGTGAAGATTAAAGAGAAAATGAGCTGAACTTTGTACCATAAAAAGAGTCTAAAAATGATTAATAATCACATTTTAGACTCTTTTTATTTACTTATAGGAGGTTTCATTCCTATAGTAAAAACATTGTCCCTAATTAGTGCTAACCAATTAAATATAAAGCTGAAATTAGGTTGGCTGTTTCATAAGTCGGTGTAAATTCAGTATTGTTTTGGATATGGTTAGGATTATACCATATTGAATCAATGCCAGCATTATTAGCAAAAGCAATATCACTTTTTAAAGAATCACCTATTATAATATAGGCATCTTTTTTCTTTTCTTTTACAACTCGCGAAACAGATTTTGGATTTGATTTCATATAGTTGTTTTCACAACTGTATACTTTTTCAATATACTTTAGAATATCAAAATCTTTTAATTGTTTTACTTGTCTGTCGTATAGCCAATCAGTTAAAATCAAGTTTTTATAACCTTTCTTGGCCGCTTCTCGTAAGACAAACCTTGCATGTTCGTTAAGCAAATTTGTGTCTGCGTTTTGCCAGACATTTAAAAATTGCTCTCCTGTAATCCCATGGAAAAACAATTCTGGTATTGTATCTTCTATTAGGATAGAAATTTTATCCCGAACCACAATTTTATCTGCAAAAGTTTTATTGAATTTTTCAATCATACCAAAAAAGTGATTTTCAAATTTTGGAGTATAAGGAATGCCTAATTCATCTGCAATAATTGCGACTTCATGTTCTTTATGTGTCCACAGTGTTCCGTCCAAATCCCAAATTATATACCGCTTATTTGTCTTTCTCATATCTTTTACCTCCATAATATGATAAAAAGCCCTACAGTTTTTCTAGATTATATCACATTATGTATATTATGTCTATAGAATTTTGGGACGATTTGGCATGTCCCCGTAACTTTTCAGGTCAAAGGGGTTATAACTTTTTTCATTATCTCCTCGGCTTGCTCCATAGATTATAAATTCTAAGTTTAAAATAACCGAGCCTCTCGTTAATAACGCTTCCTCAGTTATTTTAAACTAAGAATTTATACATCTATTCCACGGCACATTCGGAGCTAACTCAAAAAGTTATAACCCCTTTGACCTCTGAAAAGTTACATGTCCCCAACGTTCCAACTGTAACTTTTTTATGATATAATTGTAATAGAAATATAAAAGCTAAAAAACAATAAGGGGATGAAAGTTAGATGGAGAAAATTGAGAAAACAGAAAAAGAGTTATATCAAGAATTTTTAAATGGAAATAAGAGTAGTTTTGAAGAATTAGTAATAAAAAATAAAGATAAATTAATATATTTTTTGCAAAATTATTTAAAAAACATAGATATATCAGAAGATATAGCACAAGATGTGTTTGTGTATATTTTAATACATAAAACTAACTATGATTTTAAATATAGTTTTAGGACTTATTTATATACAATAGGAAAGTCAAAGGCAATAAACTATATAAAAAGGGAAAAGAAAATTATATATAACGATGAAATTTTAAACAATATGCAATTACATGATAAAGAAGAACTAGAAGAAAAAGTGTTTAGAACAGAAAGGACTAGAAATCTAAAAGATGATATGAACAAGTTGAAAAAAGAATATAAGATAGCTATCTATTTAGCAGACATTGAAGGACTAAGTTATAAAGAAATCCGGAAGAATTTTGCAAAAAAGTGATTCGAGCACAAAGGTATTAATTCACAGAGCAAGAAAAGCATTAGAAAAAATTATTAAAAAGGAGGCGGGTAAATATGAAGAGTAATAAAGAATTTATTCAAGGTATTTATGATAAATACAATGAATATGAAAATAATCAAGGCTATGTATTTAAAAAATCTGAGAATCACAAAAAACATCCCCAAAAGAATTTTTTAGCACTAAAATTATTAGCTTTAGCAGCTGTTTTTGTACTAGCTTTTTCAACCGTATTAATATATCAAAATTATAATAAAAATCAAAACTTACAAATGGCTCAAAAACCACAAGATAATAATGAAGCAGAAGAGATAAGTTTAGCCACAGTTGATAGTTTCGAGAATTTCTACAATATTATTAAAAATGCAAATTTAGATGAAGAACTTAATAGTGCAAAATCGGAATCTACTTTGCAAGAATCTATTGCAGATAGTATGCAAAATGATACTAATTCGAATAGAGATTCAGAAGAGTTAGATTTAAATTATTCGAAGACTAATACTCAAGTGAAAGGGGTAGACGAGGCAGATATCGTAAAAACAGATGGTAACTATATTTATTATGTTGCTAATGAGAATATAATAATTGTAGATATAAGGGCGCCTGAAGGAATTAAAGTTGTAGGAAAAATTAGTTTTGAAAATACAAAAATATCTCCATCAGAAATCTATATTAATGAAAACAAGCTAATCGTACTAGGAAACACTTATGAAAACATAACAGTAACTTATGAAATAAATGCAAGAGCTGAGGAAGATATTGCATCAGCAGCAGGATATAATAAGAATAAGGCTGTGGTAATTGTTTATGATATATCATCAAAAGAAGAACCAAAAGAAGAGAGACGAATAGAAATAAATGGATACTATGTTTCATCTAGAATGATAGGCAACAATATATATTTTGTAAGTAATTATTATTTATCAAATCTAATTGGGATAGCAAGGTATCCTGTACAAGAGCTGAAACAAGAAGATTATATGGTATCATATACAGATTCAAAAGTAAGTAGTGAAGAAAGGTATATTGATTTTAATAAAGTTCATTATTTTGAAGATATTGAAGATACAAATTATCTAACAATTGTAGGATTTAGTTTAGATAATGATGAACAAGCTGATATTCAAACATTTCTTGGAGCAGGAAACGAAATATATTGCTCTTTAGAAAATATGTATATACAAAAGAGTAAATATACTTATCAATTAGACCAAAATCAAAGAATAACAAATTCAAGTACATCTACAAAAATATTTAAATTTAATTTAAATGATGGAAAAATAAGATTTAAAGCAGAAGCGGAAGTCCCAGGAGTAATAAACAATCAATTTTCAATGGACGAAAACGAAAAGGGTGAATTTAGAATTGCTACTACTATAAGTGATAACTGGACTACTACAGATGATACTTCAAATAGATTATATGTATTAGATGAAGATTTAAAATTGATTGGAAAATTGGAAGGTTTAGCCAAAGGAGAAAAGATTTATTCTGTTAGATATATGGGAGATAGAGCATATATTGTTACATTTAAACAGGTCGACCCTTTATTTGTTATAGATTTATCAGATGGCAAAAATCCAAAAGTTTTAGGAGAATTGAAGATACCCGGATATAGCACATATCTACATCCTTATGATGAAAATCATATTATTGGATTTGGATATAATACAAAAGAAAATGGAACAACTGTTACAAATGAAGGATTAAAGATGTCAATGTTTGATATTACTGATTTTAATAATCCAAAAGAACTATTTAAAGTTGATATTGGAAATAGCTACACTTCATCTGAATTAACATATAATCACAAGGCACTACTTTACTCTAAAGATAAGAATATAATTGCTTTTCCTATAACGACATATAATAGAAAGACTATTTCAAGTGCAAGATTTTATGAGATTAGCTTGGAAAATGGATTTGTTTTAAAGGGTGAAGTTTCTCACGGAAGTGATTATGAAAATCAAATCAAGAGAATTATTTTTGCTAACGACTATTATTATACTTTGTCTAATGGATTGATTAAGGTTATAAGAATGAATGATTTACAAGAAGTCGGACAGGTTGAGATTTAAGTGAATTTCAAATTTTAGAGTTGTCCATTGAAATTATTGAATTTTAAAATAAAAATATTTTTATTTATATGAAAAAAATTAAAATAAAAGATACTATATTCTAACTAATAATTAGTGAATGTAGTATCTTTTATTTGAAAGTATAAAAATCATAGAATTTGCAATAATAATATAGAATTATGCTTCGTAATATTTATCTGTATCAGAATATAAATCATCTAGGCTTATACCAAGAACTTTGCAAAAGGCTAAAGCTTCAAAGTCCTTAACTGTTTTCTTACCATATTCTATTTCATAAATATCACAATTATACATAGTAACTCCAAGCAAATCTAACTTACGACAGATTTCAGGTTGAGAAAGCTTTTTTAATTTGCGATATTTCCTTAGGTTACTACCAACTATATTCAAATTACCATTTAATGTTTTTACTTTCATCTTATACCTCGAATTTCTAACTTAAATACATAGATTAATATTATATTAATTTGATAATAATTTTATTATAAAAATCAGAAAAGATTACAGGAACACACTGTAAATATTACAAAAATATTTCTTGTTTTTTACAAATGTATAACATTCGACAAAATTCTTGAAATTTTTTATGTGTTGTAATATTATTTGTTTACAGGAACAACCTGTATAACAAAGGAGGAATTAAAATGATTTTTAAACAAAAAGGTATTACTTTAATAGCTTTAGTAATTACAATCGTACTAAATGCTGGCGCATGGTCATAATGAAAAACCGTTAGCATACAAAACCAAAAAATAAGAATAATAAATAAGTA
>CALXJX010000040.1 GCA_944388735.1 uncultured Clostridia bacterium | reverse complement strand
CTCTGATAGGCAGGTTGCTTACGTGTTACTCACCAGTCCGCCACTAACCGCTTCGAATCTTAAAGAATCGATTAAGTTCGTTCGACTTGCATGTCTTATGTGCGCCGCCAGCGTTTATCCTGAGCCAGGATCAAACTCTCTTGTTTTTATCGCTTTTGCTAATCCGAATTCTGCTGTGTCAATTTTCCGAAAAAATTTCTTCGATATACATTTAGTATAATCTTAAAAATTTTTTCTTAAATTCCTTGCAGAATTTGTTTATCAAAACCGATTTGTTTTAAAATTTATCTCTAATCATTTCTGATTTTATAAATCTTTAAAAGTTTTTTTTCAAGCTCTTTTTTGCTTCTTATTTTTTACTAAAAATTTTTTAAAAAATTTACTTGTTCGGTACTTTTTCTTTTTCAGAAAATTTACCGCTTCGGTTTATTCTCTAAAGGATTTTATTGTTTACTTTTCAATGTACTTTTTTGTTCTGCTTAGTGCAGAACGATTTGCATTATACTATACCTTTTTTTATTTGTCAACACTTTTCGACAATTTTTTCAAAAAACTTTTTCACCTTTTTTGAGGCAAAATAAAAAACTAGTAATTGCTGTTTTTATACTATTCATAATGTGCTAAATTTATTACTAATTCTTAAGTTTATTTTTTATTTCTTTGTCTGTTGCTAGGTACTTTTTTATAATAACATTTTTCCAGATGAAAGTCAATAGTTTTTTTAAGTTTTTTTTTGGAAATTTTTACTATTATTATTGCTATTACTTAATGCTTATTTATAATATCATTTTAAACCATTTATGTCAATACTTTTTTTGATTTTTTTTATTTTAACTTGACTATTCAGAGGTCAATAAAGCAAAAATGCTTTATTGACCTCTGAATTATTACATTTTATATGTAACAGAGTGTTACTATCCACAGTCTCTATAATAAGCTAAAAAATGTTGATATATTAAGTAAATTCTGAATGTGATTGTAAATATTTTAGAAATTGTTATATGATTTTTTGAGGGATATTCATGGTACTCGAGGCACGAGATGGTCTGAAAAATTATGAAATATTAATATATCAACATTTTAAATAGTAATTTTTAACACAATACTTGAGTCAATAAAATCAATTAAAGTTCTACTAATATTAAATCATCTCCGATACACTTAATATTTTTCCATGGAATCACAATATCATTTCCTTGTGTAAAAATATTTAATAACTTATTGTTTCCTGGTACAATAATAGATGTTATAACCCCTGTTTCTAAATCTGCACAAACATCTTGTACAAATCCAAGTCTTTTCCCGTTTGTTATATTAACAACCTCTTTATGTTTAAAATCCAAACCTTTATCTTGCATAATACTCTCCTTTATGTATAATATATATTTCTTATAAATATTATATTCATTAAATTAATTTTCTTTACTTTTAAAACTTCTTAGACATACTAAAATTTCCTAATATATGCAGAATTAGCATACATCATGAAATTTTTTATTACTTTTTTTATATTCTTTTATTTTTTCACTTAACTTTAGAGTATCAATCATTTTCGTTGGAGTGCAGCGACTTTGATACAATAGAAAAGTATCACTTTCCTATTGTATCAGAAATTGGAACGTTTTGACTTTTCCCCAATATTCCATAATCTTTTTATATGAGTAATAGCCCTTTTCTCCAACCTAGAAACTTGAGCTTGAGAAATACCAATTTCATCAGCCACCTCCATTTGAGTTCTTCCATCAAAAAATCTTTTCATGACAATCATTTTTTCTTTATCATTTAACTTATTTAATGCTCCTTCTATTGTCATTCTTTCTGCCCATAATTCATCTGTATTCTTACTATCTTTTACCTGATCCATTATATATATACTATCTGCTCCATCATTATATACAGGTTCTTGTAAAGAAACAGGATCCTGTATAGCATCAAAACTAAGTGCAATTTCTTCTTTTTCTACATCTAATTCTTTTGCAATTTCTTCTATATGAGGCTCTCTTCCATGTTCCTTTGTAAACTTTTCTTTAAATTGTATCGCCTTATATGCCAAATCTCTTACAGATCTACTCACTCTTATACTATTATTATCTCTTAAATATCTTTTTACTTCTCCTATAATCATTGGTACTGCATAAGTACTAAATTGAACATTTTGACTTAAATCAAAATTATCTATTGCTTTGATAAGTCCCACGCATCCTACTTGGAACAAGTCATCTGCTGACTCCCCTCTACCATAAAATCTTTGTATAATACTTAACACTAATCTTAAATTTCCGTTTATAAATTTATTTCTTGCTTCTTCATCTCCTGCCTTTATTTTTATAAATAATTCTTCTTTTTCTTCTCTACTTAGTACTGGTAATTTTGAAGTGTTTACTCCACAAATTTCGACTTTATTAATCAAGAGAAAAAACCTCCTTTGGAATTACTTAATTAAAGTATTTCCAAATTTAGCTTTTTTATGCTATTGTTTTTAAGTTTGAATTTTATTTTATCCTATTTTGCTACTAATTTCCTTTTTCATTTTATTAATAATCTTTTTTTCAAGTCTAGAAATATAACTCTGAGAAATTCCGTAATTCATCTGCAACCTCCTTTTGAGTTTTTTCTCTTCCTGTTTTAAAACCAAATCTCATTTCCATGATATCTTTTTCTCTCTTATTTAGTTTCAATATAGAAGCTCTTAAGAGTGTTTTATCTACCTCATCTTCTATATTTCTTGATGTAATATCTGGTTCAGTTCCTAAAATATCCGATAAAAGAAGTTCATTACCATCTCCGTCTTTATTTAAAGGTTCATCTATTGATACTTCTCCCTTTATTTTATTATTTTTTCTTAAATACATTAGTATTTCATTTTCTATACATCTTGATGCATAAGTCGCCAATTTTATTTTTTTATCCGAATTGAATGTATTTACACCTTTCATTAATCCAATAGTTCCTATTGATATCAAATCTTCTATTCCAATTCCTGTATTTTCAAATTTTTTTGCTATATATACAACTAATCTTAAATTTCTTTCTACTAGTTTTTGCCTTACTTCTAAATTCTCTTCATCGCCTAGATGTCTTATTAGTTCTTCCTCCTCTTCTGGTGGCAATGGTGGGGGAAGTGTTTGACTTCCTGCTATATAAAATATTGGCAAATATTCTATTTCATTTTTTTCATTTATGTATTTTGCACAAATACTATTTATGTTGTTTATGCTATTTTTTAATATCTCAATCAAATTCATTTTAAACTCACTTTCCTTTCTAGATTTACTTAAAATCTCTAATACAGTAAATCTACACCTATTAATGCATTATATTCTCCCCTTTTAGTTAAAGATTTATTATAAATTCCTATAATAATATTTTCCTTTACACTTTCAGTCTCTTCTTTTTTTACTTTTATTCTACCTGCTTTTATTCCAATTAACATTCCATTTTGTTTTCCTAATGACGAAAACGGGATTAGTTTTAATTTTGAAATATATTTTTCTCTTATGTCTTCAGGTATTTTTTCTAAATCACCTCCGCATAATATTTTCTAAATTATCTAAAATCTCTTTTGGGATATAATCATATAAAAGAATATGTTCAAAAATCACGACAGGTGTATTAGTTATCGGTTCTTTTAACAGATTTCCTGTATCTATCATTGCTTTTGCTTTTATTATCTTTCCACTAAATTCTACTTCTATTTCGCAAAACATATCTTTTTTAGTAATTTTTGATTTTACTATTTTAAATGCCGTAATTATTATGATAAAAGCTATTATAGCTCCCAATATAATTGTCTTTAGTGGATATGTTCCCAAAAATAATCCATTTTTCATTAATATATCTTGTGGTTTTACAATATATATTAATGCAAAAGCTGCTCCTCCAAATACAAATGATGTTAAGTAAAATATTAATAAATCTTTTCCTAATTGTTTTATATTTTGTGCATTAAATGCTATGTAAATGATTATGATTGATAATATTATCTTTAGTAACATTGTAGAATATATTTCAATATTTGATATGTATGAAATTATGGAGTAGATTGCACCCAACAAACTTGCTAGTATTAATCTAGTATTTTTTATTTTTCTTTTTAAAATAATTGCTGTGGCATACAAAATTATATAATTCATTATTAAATTTTCAATTAGTACAACATCCACATATATAGTCATATTATCACCTGCTTTGTTATTGTACTACTTATCTTTTGAAAAAGCTGTCTTTTTTTATTGGCGAAAAAAAGAAATAATCGAGCTTTTTCGATTACTTCTTTTCTATTTTATAATTAATATTGTTTTTAAAAATTTTTTTATAAAATGATGTTATCTTTTTTATATTATAGTATAATTATAAAATTTTTTAAATTATAATAAAATCATTTTTTCATTAATATTATAAATTCTTATTTTTGTTTTTTCTTAAAAATGATGGAATATCTAAATCATTTTGTGATGAACTAACTTCTGAACTTGCTGGTATTGAGTTTATTTTCTTTTCCCAAGTTTTTGACACTAAATTATCTACACTAACACTTGGTGTTTCACTTTTATCAAAACCTGTTGCTATTACTGTTATTTGAATTTCATCATCCATGTTTGGATCTGTTACTGTACCAAATATAATATTTGCTTCTGGATCTACACTGCGTTGAACTAATTCTGCTGCTGTATTTACTTCATGTAATCCTAAGTCTTCACCACCAGTAATATTTATAATTACACCTCTAGCACCTTCGATTGATGTTTCTAGTAATGGACTTTGGATTGCTTCTTTTGCAGCATCTTCTGCTCTATTTTCTCCTGAAGCTCTACCAACACCCATGTGTGCCATTCCTTGATTCAACATAATTGTTTTTACATCTGCAAAGTCTAAGTTTACAAGTCCTGGGATTGCTATTAAGTCTGATATACCTTGTACACCTTGTCTTAATACATCATCAGCTTGTTTAAAAGCTTCAATAATAGATGTTTTCCTATCAATTATTTGTAATAGTTTATCATTTGGTATAACAACCAATGTATCTACTTTTCCTTTTAAACTTTCTATTCCTCTTTCAGCTTGAGAAAGTCTTTTTTTACCTTCGAATGTAAATGGTTTTGTAACAACACCTATTGTTAATATTCCCATTTCTTTTGCAGCTTGAGCAACTACTGGTGCAGCACCTGTACCTGTTCCTCCACCCATTCCAGCTGTGACAAATACCATGTCTGCTCCTCTTAATACTTCTGCTAATTCTCCTTTGCTTTCTTCAGCTGATTGTGCTCCTATATCAGGATTAGCACCTGCACCTAATCCTCTTGTTATTTTTTCTCCTATTTGAATCTTTGTACTAGCTCTTGATGTTTGTAATGCTTGTCTATCTGTATTTACTGCAATAAAATCTACGCCTTTAATGCCAGCATCTATCATTCTGTTTACTGCATTATTTCCTGCTCCTCCAACGCCTATAACTTTTATTGTTGCTGTTCCATCCATCATTGTTATATTGCTATCATCATTGTAATCCATCATTTAGTTCGTCCTCCCTTATTCCTTTATATATATTTTAAAATTAATAACTATTTTACTTACTTTTATTGCATATTAATTTTGGCTTTTGTTTTGCCTCATACATTCTTTATTTATCACTTCCTATATGCAACAATATTAAGTTTCTTTATGAATAGAAAAATTCTTTTACTCTTTCTATAACTGTTTTTATAAAGCTTTCACTATTTTGAGTATCAATACTACTTGATACTGTTTTTGCAAATGGTCTTGCTGCTATATATCTCACTAATGCATAGCTTGTCCTATATGTTGGTTTTACTGTACTAACAGCTCTTCCTGTTGATATTTTTACCGGAATGTTTAAATTAATTTTTCCTGCCACATCACTTTTATTAATGTTTACAATACCTTGCCCAGTTAGTACTACATTGTTAATTTTATGTTTTATACCTTGATTAGTAATGTCTTTATTTACTATTGAAAAAATTTCTTCTATTCTTGCCTCTATTATTTCAATTAACTCTGAACTTTTTATAACTTTACTTTTGTTTGTATCTTTGCATGTATTTAATACAATTTCGTTATCATTATCAATAAAAGACTTAAGTGCTAGTCCATATTGTCTTTTTAATTTATCTGCTTCCTCTTCAGATATATTTAGTACTAAAGCAATATCATTTGTTATGTTATCTCCTCCTAATGGTATAGAATTTGTATATATAAATGTTGATCCTTCAAATACTCCTATATCTGTGTTCCCTGCTCCTATATCTAATAACATTACATTATCGTGCATTTCATTCTTATCTAATACTAGGTTTCTCTCTGCTAATGTAATTGGTACAATGCCATCTATTTCTAATCCTGCTTTTTTAAATATACTATTTAGTTGTCTTACATAATCTTTTTGTGCTAATATAATCTGAGCACTTATTGTGAAACTAGAACTTAAATTTCCAACAGGATCTGCTACAACTGTTCCATTTTCTAATGTTATTTTATCTGGTACTATATCAATCAAAGTTTCTCCATCTGGAATCTCAATGTCTTTTACTTGCATAATAGCATTTTGCACATCTCTTATTGATATTCCTGCATACTTGTCTTTTACTTCTTTTGTTATGCTATTTTGCACTATTGTTGCATATTTGCCAGGAATTGTTACATAGCTAGAGTTTATTTTTAAATTTGTTTCAATTTCGGCATCTTTTATTGTCTTTGCTATACTTAAAGATATTTCATCTTCATTTATTATTTTACCTTTCTTTAGTCCACTACACTTATATGAGGTATTACATATAATCTCTATTTGCCCAAAATTGTTTACTTCCCCTACAACCGTACAAACCTTGCTTGTGCCTATGTCAATACCTACTATGATATCTCCTATTGCCAAGTTAACTCCTCCATTTATTAGTATATTTTTTCTATTTGTATATATATTACATTTTATTAAAAATGTCAATAGAAATTGTAATATTTTTGTAATGTTTTTGAAACAACTCTGTAATATTAATTTTACTCTTCAAATGCTTATGTCGAAGTGTAAAAATTCTTTTTGGCTTTCAATTTGAAACATTCGCCATTACTTTTCCATTAAATTCACGACCGTAATTATTTTTAACTATTATTTACTTCACTTTTAATTTCTTTACCTTCGATTTTAGTATTTTTTTCAGCTTTTTTAGTTAATTTGTCTGTCCATTTTTCAACATAGTATCTTCTAATAGTACCTAAATTCATAAACATTCTCCATACAAAAACTACAATTGCTGCTAAATATATATCTACATTAAGTTTTTGTCCTAAAACAGTTAATAAAATCGCTAAAATCGCATTTCCAAAAAAGCCTGAAATAAAAATCTTCAAATCAAAATTCTTTTTAATAACACTTGCTATTCCTCCAAAAACAGAATCTAGTGCTGCAATTATTGCAATTGCTAAGTAACTTGAATATGTATATGAAATCATAGGTGCATTCATTCCTAGTATTGCTCCTAAAATACATCCTATTAATATTGCTATAAAAATCATTTTCATTCCTCCTCGGATAATATAATTCAATACTTCAATTTAAATTTTAACTATTCAATATATTTTGTCGTTATGTCTTCCTTTATCTTATTTATAAGAACTTTATCACTTGGTTCTATTGTGATATCATGACCAAGTTTTCTCAATACATCTACATATCCTCCGCTTCCTACTAACTCACTTTCTAAATATGTAGGATTACCAATTGCCTTTATCACATAAGGCGGTAAAATTCTTTGACCATTGACTTTTATAAAAGTATTATTATTTATGCTTGCCATATCATATCTAATGATTCTTTCGTCATTAATTGAAACCGCTTCTGCTCCTGCTAATTTTAAAGCATTTGCTATAATTAATAAATCATCTGAACTTATTTTATTGAATTCATCTGTATCTCCTTCTTTTATTGTAATTACAATTCCTTGTCCCTCTACATCTGTTTTACCCAACGCCATATTAACCTGTTCTAATTCTTGCTCTAATAATTTTGATGTTTCTTCATTAGATTCCTTTGTTTTCTTATATTCTTCTATAGTGGATTTTGTTTCTTCATATTTTTGGTTTGCTTCTTCATATTTTTCTTTCCAATTTGATAACTCTGTTCTTAACTCTGCTTCTTGCATTACTTCAATAGAAGTAATATCTGTTTCATTTACAATTTTAAATTGCATAAACATAATTGCTACTAAAACAAAACATGCTATACCAATTGTAATAGTCATAATTATTTTACCTTTTTTCATTTTTTGCATCATCCTTTCCTTATGTTATTCTACACTTTTTGCATATTGGTAACTAATTACACCCGAATATTTTGGTATTGTTATACTATTAGATTGCTCTAACTTTGCAACAATTCCATAACCTTTTAATCTATCTAAATATCCACCTTCCATTGCTATATTTGATAAATATTCAGGAAGTCCAATTGCTTTTATTACAAATGGTGCACCAATTCTTTCTCCATTAATATCTACAATATTTCCACCACATATAATTGATGTTGTTGGCACTACTCTTTGTTCATTTACTGATACTGCTTCTGCTCCAGAATTAAATAAAGCATTAACCACACTTAATACATCTACATCATGTACAACTAAATCATTTGGATCTCCTATATATGTTGTTCCAGTAGTCACTTGAGCATCTTTTAATGTTACAATTACTCCTGGCCCTTTGACCTCTGTTAAACCTATTATTTTATTACCTTGTTGGATTTGATTTTCTACTTTTTCTAATTGTTCATTATTTTCTACTGAACTTTTTCTTTCTTTTTCTAACTCCTCTTCTGCTTCTTCTAATTCCTTATATTTATTGTCATATTTTTCTTTATATTGCAAAACTTCCGCTCTTAGATTGTTTTCTTCGTAATTTTGACTTACTGTTGAATTTGTATTTTTAACAGTTCTTACTTGAATTACAATTGCTGTTGTCAACGCAAAACACATAACACCAAGCACAAGGCTTATTTTCTTTTTATTGGTCATTTACTATCATTTCCTTTCTTAATCTTGTTGCATAATATTTTTTATAGTAACAACTATTTATACTTTTTGTCTAAAGTAAGGTTTAAAATTTTTATAAAAATCTCCATTAACAAAAATTGTTCCTTCGTTTCCTTTTTCTTTCTCCATAATAGCTGCTGCTTTTATTATCTTATCATTTAAGTTTGAACTATCTCCTAAATGTATTGTTTTTAATTCTTCTTGTATTACTATAATATAATCATTTTCGTTGCTAATGTCAATGGATGTGACTTTTGTGTCTAAATTGTTTTCTTTTGCAATAGACATTATTTTTAAAACTACATTTAATTTTTCTAAATCTTCTGTATTTAATCTATTTCCAGGCTTTCTTTCTTCTTCACTAGTACTTACACCATTTATTATTGGCAAATTCAATTCATTTTGTGCTATTTCTAATAAGTATCCCTGACTACTCATGTATACATATTCTCCTAATACAGGAACACTAAATCTTGCTGTTCTTTCTGTAACATCTATTTGAATTTTATCTGGTATGACTCTCTTTATACTTACACTTTCTATGTATGGATTTTCTTTTATTTTATTTGATACCTCAGATTTCAAAAATTTAAATATATTTTGATTTTCTGATAATCCTGATAAGCTGATTATAGTCTCACTACTTACTTTATTATTATTAATTACTTCTATGTTCTTTATGTTAAAAATCGGTGAACATGTTGCAAACACAATTCCTCCTACTATTATAGCAATTAATATGAATATTTTTAAGAAGAATTTAATTCTTTTTCTTTTTTTCTCTCTTTTTCTTTGTTGTTTAGATATTTTTACTCTTTTTGCTTCCTGTTTTTTTTGATTATTTTTGTTTGTCATTCCTATTACTGTTTCTGTATCAAAATCAAATTTATCTTCTACTTTTTTTTGGTTTTGTCTTATTCTTTTTTCTCTTTCTTTTGCTTTTTTTCTTTCCATTATATCATCTAATGTCTCTTTTTTAGCTTGTCCGTTCATATAATATAAATTTATATCTGTTTCTTTATTTTTTGCCACCTTGGATTCCTCCTTTGTTTTAAATATTAGAGATGAAACGTTTGGGAGACACCAAAATGTTCCCTAACGTTCCAAAAGCTGTATATCTGCCCCTATTTTTTTTAATTTTTGTTCTAATTTTTCATATCCTCTCAATATATATTCTGCTTTTTCCACAGTTGTTACACCTTTTGCGGATAACCCCGCAATTACCAATGCTGCCCCTCCTCTTAAATCTGTTGCTTCTACGTTTGCTCCATCTAATTTCTTTACTCCTTTTATAACCGCTGTCTTTCCTTCTATTGTTATTTTGGCTCCCATTCTTATTAGCTCTTGTGTATATTTAAATCTATTTTCAAAAACATTTTCTACGACTACTGATGTTCCTCTTGCTATTGTTAAAGTTGTTGCAAATACTGATTGCATATCTGTTGGAAATCCTGGATACGGCATTGTTTTTATATCTACTGATTTTAACTTTTTTGGTGATATTATTTTTATTTCATTTTTTTGTATTTCTAAGTTACATCCTGCGTCTTCCAATTTATCTATTATTGGTACTATATGAGAAGGATTTATATTCTGTACTACCAAATTACTATTTGTCATTGCTGATAAGCATAAAAATGTCCCTGCTTCAATTCTATCTGGCATAATATTATAGCTAATATCTTTTAGCTTTTTTACTCCTTCTATTTCAATTTTGCTAGTTCCTGCCCCTTTTATTTTTGCTCCCATTTTATTTAAAAAGTTTTGCAAATCTACTATTTCTGGCTCTCTTGCTGCATTTGTTATTGTTGTTGTTCCTTCTCCTAAGCATGATAATAATATTGTGTTTTCTGTTGCCCCTACACTTGGAAAGTCAAAGTGTATTTTTTCCCCTACTATTTTATCACAAATACATTCTATATTTCCATAGTTTTTGTTAATATTTGTTCCTAATTTTTCAAATGCTTTTAAATGTAAGTCAATTGGTCTCGTTCCAATGTCACATCCTCCTGTTTGTGATAGTTTGTGGATACATAAACTTTAAATGGAATGCTAGACCTCCATTTTCATAGAGTTCTTTGTACATTTCATCATTTAGGTTATATTCTTCCTTTTGCTCTTTTGTTATTTCTTTTGGATTAAATACTACGATTTTATCAAATAGTCTTGATAGTTCTTCTTTGGTTAGTCCATTTTTTTTGATGTCGTCTATTGCTTTGAAGATTAAATCTTCTTTATCTTCTAGTTTGTTTAATTTATTAAACTTGTTTTCAGTTTCTTCTAGTTTTTCTTTCTCGTTTTTTAACTTCTTTTCTAATTCTTGTTTTTTGTCTTTATATATAAATTCTGGAATTAATTCATTTAGTTTATCTTCATATACTTGTTTGAATTGTTTTTCTAGTTTTTCTATAGTTTGCTTATGTTTATTTATGTCTTTTTCTAAAGTAACTTTATTTGTATTAATTGCTTTTACATTGTTCATCACAAAATCTTTAAATTCTGGATTGCTAATTAAGTTATCTATATATGCATTTACAATTTGGTCTAAATATTCTATTCTTATTCTGTGTGGTTTGCAACCATAATCTGGTCTTATATCTTTTATAGCACCTTCATTGCTATATTTTTTACATAAATAACTATCTGGTCTTTTTCTTGTTCCACTTGTTCCTTTTCTTTTATACATTGCAGTTCCAC
>CALXJX010000039.1 GCA_944388735.1 uncultured Clostridia bacterium | reverse complement strand
TTCCCCCTCCAAATGCTTTTGCCTAAATCCTACATATTTTTTTGCCAAAAAACTACAAAAACTATTGACATTTACACCTTTTAAATAGTATGTTACTACTTCTAATTTAAATTCATTTGAATATTTAGCCATAAAAAATGAACCCTCCTTGCTAAACATTTTTGTCTAACATTTTGGGTTCACTTCACTGTCCCTAAAGTTCATTTAGTGAAACAAAAAAGAAGAAAATTCAAATATATTTCTTCTTTTATTTATTATGCAAGACCATATTTTTTCTTGAATTTGTCTGCTCTACCACCAGCTGTTTCTTGTCTTAAATTTCCTGTCCAGAATGGATGACATTTAGAACATATATCAACTTTTATATCTTTTTTTGTAGAACCTACTTCTAGAACGTTACCACATGCACATGTGATTGTTGTTTGATTATAATTTGGATGTATTCCTTCTTTCATTTAAGTTCACCTCTTTCTCAATTTTATAATAATATGACTGTTTTTTATAATAACATATTTTTATATTTTTTTCAAGTATTATTCTGTTTTATTTTCACTTTTTTGTTGTTCGTAAACATATTCAGCAGAAGATAGCATTTCTTTGTCTAATGAAAGCTTATTTACTAATTTACTCATAATGTTAAAAACACAGGCAATTATTAATATAATAAATCCAATTTTTTTCCAATATTTTGAAAGCATTTTTTCTTCTCCTTTTTTAAATAATACATATTAATTATACTTTTATTTTTTTGAAATGTCAATATTTTTTGAACTTTTTGGTTATACTATCTTGGAAGGTTATAGGTAAATCCATTTTAAAAACCTAAATTTATTGTATAAGGAATGAAGTTTATAATGAAAAAGAAAAACGGCTTAATAATAACTTTTATTATTGTTTTTTTATTATGTGTTGGAATATTTATATGGTTTAATTCTAATAATCAAGAAACTAGTCAAAATGAATATGAAGCTGGTAGAACGTCTATAAATTCAACTATATCAAATAACGTGTCAAATAACACTATCTCCCAACCAGATATCGCAGAAAATGTTAATCAAGTAAATCAGAGTACCAATACTACTATTAATCCTGAAAATACTACTGTTAATCCTGGAAATCCCGCTATACAAAATACTCCCACTCCTCAGGTAAAAGAAGAGCAACTTGCTATTTTTTCAACCAAAATTTATTCGTCTGACCCAGCTAGACAAAACAATCTTACTATCTCATGTAATAAATTAAATGAAACTGTCGTAAAGAATGGTGATACGTTTTCTTTCTGTAATACTGTTGGTCAAGCATCTAGTAAAGAAGGTTATCAAGAAGCGGATATTTTTGATAATAATGGTAATAAGAAAAAAGGTCTAGGTGGTGGAAACTGTCAGCTTAGTACTACTTTGTATAATGCTGTCTTAGCTACTCCTGGTTTAGTTGTAACTGAAAGGCATGCTCATAGTAACTATGTTCCATATATTCAAAAAGGAAAAGATGCAGCAGTTGCCTACGGTAGTTATGATTTAAAATTTAGGAATGACACTGGTAATAACATAAAAATATGTTCACAAGTTAATTCTCAAAATGTTACTGTTAGTATTATTGCATTAAAATAATGATTTCTTTTTTTAAATAATTTAAGTTTTGGTGTTTTAATAATCCCCATTTTGTTATATTTATATTCTTTAAATTTTTTACGAATATAATTAAATCAGTCGAATATATTTTAATAACAATTGGAGGGATATTAATGTCTAAATTTAAAAAAATAATTTGTTCGTTGTTAATACTTGTAATAGGAACTTCTTTTTCTTCTTTAAGTTTTGCTGAAGAAACAACTTATGTATGGTCAAACTCGTCAGAAAATACTGTTTCAGAAAATACAGCTTTAACAAATTCAGATAACAGTAACTCACTCAACTTAGAATCTGCATCTGCTATTTTAATGGAACAATCAACAGGTCAAATTCTCTACTCTCACAACATACACGAACAGCTAAGACCAGCTTCTGTTACAAAAGTTATGAGTATATTACTAATAATGGAAGCGTTAGATAGTGGCAAAATTTCTTTAACAGATAATGTTCCATGTTCAGAAAACGCAGCATCTATGGGTCGGTTCGCAAATTTGGTTAGACCCTAGAGAAACATTAACTGTTGATGAAATGCTAAAGGCTATCTGTGTAGCATCTGCTAATGACTGTGTTGTTGCAATGGCTGAATTTATCGCAGGTTCAGAAAAGGCTTTTGTTCAAATGATGAATGATAAAGCTAAATCTTTGGGCATGAATGATACTTGCTTTAAAAATTGTCATGGACTAGATGAAGATGGGCATGTTACTTCAAGTTATGACATTGCTTTGATGTCTCGAGAATTACTAAAAAATCATCCTGATATTACTAAGTATACAACTATTTGGATGGATTCACTTCGTGATGGAAAGTCTCAATTATCTAATACAAATAAGCTTATAAAAACTTATAAAGGTGCTACAGGTTTAAAAACTGGTTCTACAGGTCTTGCTTTGTATAATTTATCAGCTAGTGCTACTCGTGATAATTTATCTTTAATCGCAGTAATTATGAAAGCTCCTTCTACAAAGGTAAGATTTGCAGAGGCTGAGAAATTGCTTGATTATGGTTTTAATAACTTTTCTTTTAAACAATTTGTTAGAAAAGATGATATTTTAAAGTCTGTATCTGTAAATAAAGGTGTAAAGAGTTCTGTAGATGTGGTTTTTGAATCTGACGGTGGTGTATTAATAGAAAAAGGAAAAGATAAAGACATTGAACAAACTGTAACTTTAGATGATATTGTTTCTGCTCCAATTTCAGCTGGTCAAAAGCTTGGTGAAATAACATATTCTTTGGATGGTAATATTTTATGCACTGTAAATTTAGTTTCCAAAGAATATGTTGAAAAGATTAATTTATTTTCTATGACCAAAAGTATTGTTTATAAATGGATTGACTTATTAAGAACTTAAAATTGCCATTGGGGACGGGTTCGTTTGGCAATCTGTGAAAAAAAAACTACTTTTAATCGCATAATAAAAAGAGGATTTCCTATCTTTATTTGAAATCCTCTAAATTAATTTTTCTGAGTACATATTATTAAATTAGAATTGCACTATCAATATCTGGATTGATTAATTTTACAAATTCTATTGCATCTTCTTTTTTTCCAACTATTTCACCATAATGCGTTGGTATAGCAAACTTAGGTTTTATAAAATTAATTAGCTCAGCTGCTTCTTTATAATCCATGGTATACGTTCCTCCAATTGGAACTAAAGCAACATCACATTTTACTTCTTTATTTTCATCTGTAATATCTGTGTCTCCAGCAATATAATATTTAATATCTTCAATTGTTAAAATATATCCTAACCAATTATTTTCTTTTGGATGAAAATTCTTGTTGATATTATAAGCTGGTATTGTTTCTATTGTAATATTTTCTACCATATATTTTTCATTTGGCTTAACAACTATTATATTATCTTTTACAAATCCAAGTTTTTGAACGTTTTCCAATAAGTCTTCTGGTATTACAATTATTGTATCTTCTTTTTTTACTTTTTGTATATCTTCTTCTGAATAGTGGTCATAATGGTCATGCGTTATCAAAATAATGTCTGCATTCTCGTAATTTTGTTTTATTCTAAATGGGTCAATATAAATAACTTTTTCTGCGTTAATTACTATACTGCTATGACATAAAACTTTTATATTTTCTATTAACTTTTTTGTATTATTCATAATTACCTCCTATTCTTTTTGCTATTAGAACCAGATTTTTTAGCACAAAATTCCAAACTAACCTGTCCCTTCTGGCAAAAAATTGCCAAATAAACCCGTCCCCAATGGCAATTTTTTATAATCTCTCTTTAACCTTTTCTAGCATATCTTTATATTTTTCTAATTTTGCTCTTTCTTCATTTACTTTTGCTTCTGGCGCTTTATTAACAAATCCAGGATTTGAAAGCATTTTTTCACACCTTGCTACTTCTGCTTCTAGTCTATTTCTTTCCTCTTCTAATCTCTTTCTTTCTTCTTCTATATCAATTAATCCCTGTATAGGCATATATAATTCAATTCCATCTGTTATAATGCTTAAAGAATCTTCTGGTATTTCTTTTTTATCCTCTTGTATTTTTATGCTATTTCCATATCCTAATTTTAGAAGTACAGATTCTAACTGCCTTACTTCTTTTTCATATTTATTTGTAACAACTATTAATTCTGCTTTTTTACTTGGATGTATTTGCTTTTCATTTCGAATATTTCTTATTTCTACAATAATTTGCTGTATTTTTTCTATAATTTCTTCTTCTTGTTTAAATTCAAAATTCTTATTATATTCAGGCCATTTTGATATCATTAATTCTTCTTGACTAACATGAACTAAATTATTATATATTTCTGATGTTACAAATGGCATAAAAGGATGTAATAGTTTCATAGATATACTAAAAACGTAATTTAATACAAATGATACCCTTACTTTATCTTCTATTTTTTCTTTATTTTCTGAACTTTCTTCTTGATTATTTAATCTAATTTTTGCCATTTCTATATACCAGTTGCAAAAATCGTTCCAAACGAAATTATATATTTTATCTAATGCTACTCCTAAGTCATAGTTTTCTATATTTTCTGTTATTTCTTTTACTAATTGATTTAACTTGCTAATAATCCATTTGTCTTCTACTTTAAATGTGTCTTCTGCATAAAATTTTTTAGATGATTCATAGTGTTGTTGTCCGAATTGGATGATTTCTTCATCTGAAGCTCTACTCATATTAATAAATTTAGCTGCATTCCATATTTTATTCGCAAAATTTGATGCTTGTTCTAATTTTTCAGGCATGTATTTGATATCATTTCCCATGGTTGTTCCAGATATAACTGAAAATCTTAAACTATCAGCTCCATATTTTTCTATAACTTCTATTGGATCAATTCCATTTCCTAGTGTTTTTGACATTTTTCTTCCTTGACTGTCTCTAACCATTCCATGTATTATTACATCACTAAATGGTTTTTGTTTTAGTGCATAATAACTTGAAAATACCATTCTAATTATCCAGAAAAATATGATGTCATACCCTGTTACTAAGGCATTTGTTGGGAAAAATGTTTGTAAATCTTCTGAATCTTTATTTGGCCAACCTAATGTTGAAAATGGCCAAAGTGCTGAACTGAACCATGTATCTAGAGTGTCTTCATCTTGATGCAATTCGTTGCAACCACATTTTTCACAGATCTCTGGCATTGTTTTTGCTACATTAATATATCCACATTTGTCACAATAATATGCTGGTATTCTATGTCCCCACCATAACTGTCTTGATATACACCAATCTTGTATATTGTCTAACCAGTTAAAATAAGTTTTTTCGTACTTTTCTGGTACAAATCTAACTTCTCCATTTTTTACAGCTTCTATAGCGGGCTTTGCTAAATCTTTCATTTTTACGAACCATTGCTCTGATACTCTTGGCTCTACAGTATGTTTACATCTTTCACATTTTCCAACATTGTGAGTATAATCTTCTATGCTAACTAAAGCATTTAGCTCTTTTAATTTTTCAACTACAATTGCTCTAGCTTCTGATGCTTCCATACCTTTTACTTCAGGCATTAAATCTCCCATAATTGAATTTTCATCAAATACTTCTATAATCCCTAAATTGTGTGATAGCCCCGCTTGGTAATCATTTGGGTCATGTGCTGGTGTAATTTTTACACAACCTGTTCCAAATTCTTTATCTACAAATTTGTCACTAATTATTGGTATTTCTCTATTAACAATTGGTACGATACAGGTTTTACCTATCAATTTTTGATATCTTTCGTCTTCTGGATTTACTGCAACTGCCGTATCTCCAAGCATTGTTTCTGGTCTTGTTGTTGCTACTTCTACATATCCATCTTCATCTTTTATTTTATATCTTAAATGCCATAGATGTGATGGTTCTTCTTTGTATTCAACTTCTGCATCTGATATGGCTGTATGACAATTTGGACACCAATTTATCATTCTTTTTCCTTTATATATATATCCGTCTTTATATAAGTTGACAAATTCTTCTAAAACTGCATCAGATAAACCTTCATCTAATGTAAATCTTCTTCTATCCCAATCACATGAGCACCCTAATTTTTTCTGTTGTTCTTGAATTGTTCCTCCATATAGATGTGTCCAATCCCAAGTTTCTTTCAAGAATTCCTCTCTTCCTATATCATATTTGCTTTTTCCTTCTTCTTTTAATTTTTGAACAACTTTCATTTCTGTAGATATTGAAGCATGGTCTGAACCAGGTAACCATAGTGTATTATATCCCTGCATTCTCTTAAAACGTATTAATATATCTTGGATAGTGTCATCTAATGCATGCCCCATGTGTAGTTTACCTGTAACGTTTGGAGGAGGCATCATTATACAATAGCTTTGTTTTGTCTTATCCATACTTGGTTTAAAATATCCATTTTCTTCCCATTCCTTATATAGTTCTTCTTCAAACTCTTTTGGATTATACTTATCCTGCATTTTTCTTTCTCTTTGTTTGTCTTTTTCCATATTCAATCACATTCCTTCCTAAACCATTCATTCGGTTATAAAATATAAATTTATCTTTGCTCTTCTTTATCTTGTTGTATTCTTTTAATAATTTCTTTTTTATGTTCTCTTATATATTTTTGAGTCGCTTCGCACAATAATAATATTTTCCCATTCAATCTGTTCTTTTCTCTTTCTTTTTCTATATCTATATTTAATATCTCCTCTATTTCTTTGACCGAAAAGTCTTCAATTGATGTTCCTTTTTGGTACAATTTTAATATAAGATTTTCACTTTCACTTATTTGAGCTCTTTTCTGTGACTCTGTATCAGTTTGACCTGGTATATAGAATTTATGTCTTTTTATTGCTCCATCTGATTCTTTTTTATTTTTACTATCTTTTTTCATATATTATCACTTTCCTTTCTTATTTTGTATCTGCTTTATTATATAAAACAAAAAAGCCCCCTTACTATAAGGGCGAGCTTTTGTCTCACGGTACCA
This sequence comes from uncultured Clostridia bacterium, assembly GCA_944388735.1. Lineage (GTDB taxonomy): Bacteria > Bacillota > Clostridia > TANB77 > CAG-508 > CAG-269. The sequence continues at coordinate 5,058 of CALXJX010000039.1, read as the reverse complement.
CCTTAATTATAATCTGATTTTGATCATATCTTAGTTAGCATTTAACGCTGCTTATACGGATATCTTACTTTTGTATTTTTCAGAATATCAACTAAAAAAGCTACCTTCTGTTTACCTTTTATTTAAGAAGCTTCCAGCATATTACTTCTATTCTCTATAAATAGTATAAACATACTCCTCTTTTTTCTTGTTTTTATTAAAAACTAAATATTAATATTTTTATCATTTTTCTTTATTGTTTTTTCTAAAAGTTTTATTATACTAATATTATTACACATTTTTCTTGTTTTTACAAGTATTTTTAACTTTTATTTTAAAATTATTACATTGCTTTTCCAAACAACTCTATAAACTGTTCTTTTGAAACCTCTCTAGGGTTACCTGGTTTGCAAGGATCATTCATAGCTTTATCTGCAAGCATTTCAAAATCTTCCTCTTTAGCACCATAATCTTTTATAGTAGTAGTTATACCAACTTCTTCTGATAAAGCTTTAATTTTCTCTGTAAATGTTTTTATAACTTCTTCTTTAGTATATTTATCTGCATGATATCCTAGTTCTTTCAAAATATCTCTAAATCTTTCATAGCATACTTCTCCGTTAAATTCCATAACAGTTGGAAGTAACATCGCATTAGCTATTCCATGAGGAGTATCATATACAGCACCTAATTGATGAGCCATAGAATGTACTATTCCAAGTCCTACATTTGAAAATCCCATACCAGCAATATATTGAGCCATTCCCATCATCTCTATTGCTTCCTCATCTTTATCATTAACAGCACTTGCTAAATATTTGAATATCATTTTTATAGCCTTTAAATGGAACATATCTGACATTTCATTATGAGCTAAAGTTATATATCCTTCTACTGCATGTGTTAATGCATCCATTCCAGTTGCTGCAGCTAAGCTTTTTGGCATTGATGCCATTAATTCTGAATCTATAATTGCTAAAATAGGAATATCATTTGGGTCTACACAAACCATTTTTATTTCAGCATCCTCATCAGTTATAACATAATTTATTGTAACTTCTGCTGCTGTTCCTGCTGTTGTTGGTAATGCAATTAGTGGCATTCCTCTATTTATTGTATTTGAATTTCCATTAAGTGATTTAATATCTGCTCTATCAGGGTTTGTCATAACAATTGAAATTCCTTTTGCCGTATCAATACTTGAACCTCCTCCAACTGCAACAATAACATCAGCTCCAGAATTTTTACAAGCTTCTACGCCATCTGTTACATTTTTAATTGTTGGATTTGGTTTTATTTCATCATATAAATCATAAGGTATACTAGCCTTTTGTAATATTTCTTCTATTTTAGCAGCTACTCCTGCTTCTACTAAAGACTTATCACTTACTAAAAAAACTTTTTTAAATCCTCTCTTTTTTATTTCTTCTGGAAGTTCTTCTCTTGAACCTTTTCCGAAGTAAGATATTTCATTTAACATAAATCTCATTGACATTTTTTTATCCTCCTAAATAATTACTATTTACTTTCAAACTCATTTGAAATATAAGTATATTTCTAAAGTACTTACTGCAATATAGGTGTAAATTATTCTATTACTTCATAATCTTGTGGAATTTCAAAATCAGAATCACTTACACTACTTGAATATTCTATTTTAGCTTCTACAAGTTGTTCGAAATTCTTATCAAAAGTTTTCGCATAAACTAATTCGTTTCCGTCATAATAAACTCTAGTTTTCAAAGTTGCTTCATCTAATGTTCTGTTATAATTAATTAGAAATACTGAAACACCATCGTATTCTGCATACTTATATGTTTTTCCATTAATATTTTCTTCTCCTGTTGTTGGAGTCAATTCTTTTAATATCTCTAATTTTTCTTGTAGCTCTTGCAGACTTGACGTATTGTTTTTATATAAATAACATTTCTTTTGATCTGGCATTAAAATATAAGTATTTCCTCCATTAACAATTGTTATGGTTTCTTTTCCTTCATTATAAGTTTCAATTCTTGATTTTTCTCCACTAATTTTAGTTATTGTTTGATTTTTGTCATCGACTTTTAATGACAATGTATAATTATCTGTTGCTTCTACTTGTGTATATATTTCATCTAAATTTGTATTTGCCAATTCTTGTTCTTGCTTTTCATTATTATTAACTAACAATATTATTCCTGTTGTTATAATTGCTATTAGTATGACTATACATATAACAATTATTATAATTTTTTTATTTTTTTTCATATTTAATCTTTTCCTTTATTTATATTTTTATATAAAATTCTAATTTTTTGTAAGTCTATATATTCTTTTTTATTTTATATCAAAAATTTGTTAAATTCAAAACGCTTACAATACTCAGAGTATATTTTAATTTTTTAAATAAATACTCTGAGTATTTTAAGCTTCTAAATCAAATTTTACATTAATATAAAAATTCTATTACTATAATATATTCTTTAAAACTATTGTTTTTAATCTTGACATTTCTTGTAAAGTAGTTAAAACTCCTTCATTTCCTATACCAGAGTGTTTCCAACCTCCAAAAGGCATTTCAAATGAGCGATAGAAGCTTGCTCCATTTACTACTGCTCCTCCACATTCAAGTCTATCTGCTATCTTCATTGCTCTTGAATAGTCTTTTGAAATTACACATCCACATAATCCATAAGAAGACTGATTTGCTATTTCTATTGCTTCTTCTACATCATCAAATCCTATAACAGATATTACTGGTCCAAATATTTCCATATCTTTTGCAACTTCCATATCTTTTGTCACATTATCTAATATTGTTGGATAATAGTATGCATCTTCTCTTCTTCCTCCACAAACTATAGTTGCACCTTCTGCTACCATTTGATTTACTTGGTCTTCTATTCTCTTTGCAGCATTTATATTAATCATTGGTCCCATATCTGTATCTTCTTGCATTGGGTCTCCAACTTTTAAGTTTGAAATGACTTCTTTCATTCTATCTATAAATTCTTGTTTTCTTGAGTTGTGAATTAAGAAACGTTTACTTGCACAGCATACTTGTCCGCCATTATATAATCTTCCCCATATTGTCTCTTTTACAGCTAAATCCATATCTCCGTCTTCTAAGAAAATAAATGCATCATTTCCACCTAATTCTAGCATAACGTGTGTTAGATTTTTTGAAGCTGTTCCCATTGTTTGAATTCCAGCTGCTGTTCCACCTGTTAGTGATACCAAATGTACTCCTGGATGTCTTGCTAATGCTTGTCCAGCTGTTGGTCCGTCACCTGTTAATATTTGAATACATCCTGCTGGTACACCGGCTTCTATCATTAATTTAACATATTCTATTAATGTTAATGGATTATAATTTGATGGTTTTACAATAATACTATTTCCCATCATTAATGCTGGTGGTACTTTTTGGCAGAATAAATCACTAGGGAAGTTGAATGGTATTATTGCTGCGATTACTCCTATTGGATATCTTTTTGTTATTTGCATTGTTGTCTCTTGTCCAGCTTCTGTTCCAGCTGGTATACTTTCTCCATATAAATGTTTTGCCCTTTCAATAAATCCTCTTGTACCTATTCTAACATTTGCTACTTCTGCTCTTGCTTCTCTTATTGGTTTACCTGTTTCATTAGATAAAAGTGTTGCTAATCTTTCTTTGTTTTTTTCTACTAAGTCAACAAACTTATATAATATGTCTGCTCTTTCATATATAGATACTTTTTCCCACTTTTTTTGTTCTAATACAGCAACTTTAACAGCTACATCTACATCTTCATCTGTAACATTTGGAACTGTATCAATTAATTCTTGAGTTGCTGGATTAACAACCTCTATTGTAGCTCCATTTGAAGCTCCTCTCCATTCATATCCAATTAAATTATTCATTACTGCTCCCTCCTTTTTTATTGGGTCAAAGGTTGTATTTCTACAAACCATAATTTCTCCTTGACCATTTTGAGTAGAATATAATTCTGTTTCACATTTATATTGGGGAAATGTTTTTTCCCCTTCTCTTCATTTACCAAATGCTGTGAATGATAACATTAGACCTCCTGTAGTATTTGATCCATGGTCTTTTACTCCATATTCACCAAATGTAAATACTGCTATAAATGGTACACCTTTTGATTCTTTTTTCAATTGTTTTGCAACTTCGTCTATTCTGTCTCCAATTCCTAATCTTCTTCCACCACAATGAACTAATAAATATGCTCCTGCATCTTCTCCTAATTCTTTATTCAATTCTTTCATTGTTTTTCCTGTTGAATCTATTAATTCATCAACACTTGCTTCCATTTGTATAATTGCTGTATTTACTGCTAAATTTGCTCCTATATTCATTGATTTATCTTTATTTCCATACATTGGGTGACGAATTGCTATTAAATCTCCTAATCTATCTTTTACTCCCAAAGGTTTAGTAATTGTTGTTACTAATAAATTATTTGCATCTAAATCTTTTGCTTTAGCTCCTGTCCATTCAGCATATTTTTTAATTGCTGGTTCTCCATCTATTTCTACTAATGTTCTTTTTCCTTCTACTTTTGTGATAATTCCTGAATTTGTTGTTTCATGATATTCTCCTGTGAATACATTTGCAACTGGTTTGTTTGTATAGAAAAATGCTACTGCTACACCGTCATTAAATATTCCTTCATTTGTATAAATGCTCCATTTTCCTTCTACTGTATTGTCTGCTGCACTTCCTCCAAATATTGGTACTCTTCCAATTACATCTTCAATTCCTTTTACATAATCTTCTTCTTCTCCTGGTGATGCAACCATATAGAAATATGCTGGTACACAATCTTTTCCTGCATTTTTCATAGCTTGTTCTGCTACTTTTCTTCCTGTTTCTCTTGCTGATTTTACTTTTTTAGACCCTGCAACTCCTACTTCTAATTCTGGGTCTCCTAGAGCTAAAATTCCTGTGAATCCATGTTCTGATGAAATAAAACCGTCTGGGACAATAATTCCTGCACTTGATGTGCATCCAATGATTGGTGCTGTTCCTAATTCTGATTTCGCACCTTCTAAAACTCTTTCTACATCACTGTCTACTGATGTGTATAAAAATGCTAC
>CALXJX010000038.1 GCA_944388735.1 uncultured Clostridia bacterium | reverse complement strand
GAAGCCATTTCAAAATATTTTCTAAATTGTTTTTCTCCAACTCCATAATATGCTTTTGTTTTTTGTTTTTCTCTTAATTGTGTTCCGTATTCAGAAAGTTTTGCTCTTTTTTGTCCATGTTGACCTGGTGCATAATTTCTTCTTGAAATACTACATTTATCTGTATAACATCTTTCACCTTTTAAGAACAATTTTTGTCCTTCTCTACGGCATCTACGACATTGCTCGTCTTTATATCTTGCCATTATTTTTACTCCTTTCTTTTATTTCTATTCTTTTCTTTATAGTCACATTTTTAATTTCTATAATTAATTTTATAGTCATTTAGCTTTATTACTAAACTCTTCTTCTTTTTGGTGGTCTACATCCATTATGTGGTATTGGTGTTACATCTTTAATAGCACTAATTTCTAGACCTGCTGTTTGAAGTGATCTAATAGCTGCTTCTCTACCAGCTCCTGGTCCTTTTACAAATACTTCTACAGTTCTTAATCCATGTTCCATAGCAGCTTTAGCAGCTGTTTCTGCAACTTGACCTGCAGCATAAGGTGTACTTTTTCTAGAACCTTTAAATCCTAATTCACCAGCACTTCCCCATGATATTGCATTTCCTTGTACATCTGTAATTGTAACTATTGTATTATTAAAACTAGAATGAATATGTGCTTGACCTTTTTCAATGTTTTTTCTATTTCTTCTAGCTACTTTTTTTGTTGTTGTAGTTTTAGCCATTTTTATAAAATTCCCTCCTTATTAAGTGAAATTATATTTAATCTCTGTTTTGTAATTATTACAATTGTTTTAATTTTTTTATTTTAAACTTCAAATTTTGTTCTATCTATAATTTATTTTGCTGCTTTGCTTTTGCTAACTAATTTTCTAGGACCTTTTCTAGTTCTAGCATTAGTTTTTGTTCTTTGACCTCTTACTGGTAGACCTTTTCTATGTCTTAATCCTCTGTAGCATCCAATTTCAGTTAGTCTTTTAATATTTAAAGCTACTTCTCTTCTTAAGTCACCTTCTACTTTGTATGATTCATCAATAACTTTTCTGATACTATTAACTTCTTCATCAGTTAAGTCTTTTACTCTTGTGTCTGGATTAATTCCAGCTTTCTCAAGTATTTTTCTAGAACTTGAAACTCCTATTCCATAGATATATGTAAGTCCTATTTCTACTCTTTTTTCTTTAGGTAAATCAACTCCTGCTATACGAGCCATATTTTTTTGCACCTCCATAATTATTTTGTTTTATTTGTTTGTCCTAAAATTTCTTAAAGGTGAAATGCACTAGAAAAGGTCTAGTCTTTAAGTAATTTTAAAACATATATATAAACACAAATTTGATAAAAGCCTTTTGTGGCTTACAGCCGCTACCTAAATTTGTGTTATTGGCATTTTAAGACTATCCTTGTCTTTGTTTGTGTTTAGGGTTTTCGCATATAACTCTAGTTACCCCTTTTCTTTTTATTATTTTACATTTATCGCAAATCTTTTTTACTGATGGTCTTACTTTCATTTTTTGCACCTCCTCAATTAATTTATATATTTAATTGGGTTAATTTTAAACTATATTTATAAATTGATATTTTATAATTTATTATCAAATAATAATTATTAATTTATTTTTTAAATTATTTCGCCCTCCAAGTGATTCTTCCTCTTGTTAAATCATAAGGTGATAACTCTACTTTTACTTTATCTCCTGGTAAAATTTTGATATAATTCATCCTTAGCTTTCCTGAAATATGAGCTAATATTTGATGTCCATTTTCCAACTCTACTTTAAAATTTGTGTTTGGTAGGGTTTCTATAACTGTTCCCTCAACTTCTATTACATCTTCTTTTGACAAAATCTTCCCCTCCTAATAAAGATTTTTGGGCAAAATACTTCTATTTTGCATAATAACTATTAAAGTATACTACATTTCTAAAGTATTGTCAAGATTTCTGGCTCTTTTTCTGTAATTAAAATTGTATTTTCATAATGAGCTGATAAACTTCCGTCTTCTGTTACGATTGTCCAACCATCTTCTAATTCCAAAATATTTGGCTTTCCTTGTATTACCATAGGTTCTATTGCTAAAGTCATACCTGGTTCCAATCTAATTCCCCTACCTGCTTTTCCATAATTAGGTATACCTGGATCTTCATGCATATCTCTTCCGAATACCATGTCCTTGAAATTCCCTAACAACACTATATCCTTGTAAATGTACATATTTACCGATAGCATGACAAATATCACCTATTCTATTTCCTGGTTTTGCATATTTTATCCCTTCAAAAAAAGCTTGTTTCGTAACTTCCACTAGTCTCTTAGCCTCTTTAGATACATTTCCTATCATAAAAGTTCTTGCTGCATCACCATTAAATCCATTCTTTAATGCTACTGTATCAATGCTTACAATATCCCCATCTTTTATTATTTTATTTTTTGAAGGAATACCATGAATAACTTCATCATTAATAGAAACACATATTGAAGCTGGAAAATTTGGAACTCCTTTAAATCCACTTGGATATCCTTTTTCTGCTGGTATAGCACCTAATTTTCTTATAATTTTTTCTGCTTCTTGATCTAGCTCAAATGTTGACATTCCTGGTCTTATAATTTTTTCTAGTTCTTGATATAATATAGCTACAACCTTACAAGCTTCTTTCATATATTCAATTTCTTTTTTTGATTTTATAGTTACCAATTTATGTCCCTTTCCTTTTTTATACAATATTAAAATTTATTTTAATTTTTTTCTTTTTTAATTTTTTCAACAATTTCTATGGCAACATCTTTTCCTAATTTATTTATAGATTTGCTGACAGTTGTTGAATATAAATTACCTTTTTTTTCATAATATTCTACTAATGGGCTTGTTATTTCAAAATAGCTTTTTAATCTTGATTTTACTGTTTCAACATTATCATCTTTTCTTTGAACTAATTCATGTCCACATTTATCGCAAACGCCTTCTTTTTTTGGTGGATTTAGCACTATGTTATAAACAGCTTTACATTCTTGATTAGAACATACTCTTCTATTGACAATTCTTTCTATAATTTCTTCTTCTGGTGTAATTAAATTTATAACCATATCTACTTTTTTATTTTCTTCTGCTAATATATTATCTAAAGATTCTGCTTGTTTTACTGTTCGTGGAAATCCGTCCAAAATAATTCCTTTTTGTACATCATTTTCTTTTAGTCTTTCTTTTACAATATCTATAGTTAAATCATCTGGTACTAGTTGACCTTTTGATATGTATTGATCTGCTATTATACCTAATTCTGTTTTTTCTTTTATATGTTTTCTAAAGATATCTCCTGTTGATACCTGTGGTATTTGTAATTTTTCTGATAAAATTCCTGCAACTGTTCCTTTTCCTGTCCCAGGTGCTCCTAACATAATAATAGTCATAATAACACTTCCAATCTTTTTTCAAATTAAGATTAATTGCATCAGAATACAATTTAATAATCTTTATCATATTTATTCAAAATAGATATAAACATGATAAAAACTATTAAATCCTTTTTAGCCTTACTTTAAATTTTAGTATTTTTTTGTTGAACTTGATATTATCATTTGAAGTTATCAATGAATGTGCCGTAGTTAACAAGCCGAGGAAATGGCGAGAATGATAATATCCCAGTTCAATGAAAAAATACCTAAGCTTAAAATAACAACATTGTTGAAGATGTCTTTTCTATATGACATCTTCAACAAGTTTGGTATGCTTTATTATTCTAGGAATCCTTTGTAATGTCTCATTGCTAATTGTGACTCTAATTGTTGTACTGTTTCTAGAGCAACACCTACAACGATTAATATTGATGTTCCACCAAAAGCAATATTTAGGTTTGTAAATCTTAATAGCATTGGTAGGATCGCAATTAATGCTAAAAAGAATCCACCAAACCATGTTAGTTTTGAAATAATTGATGATAAATATTCTGTTGTTGGTTTTCCTGCCCTAATTCCTGGAATAAAGCCTCCATTTCTTTTAATTGTATTTGATACTTCTGCTGGATTAAATGTAGCATAAGTATAGAAAAATGTAAAGCCTATTATCAATAATAAATAAACAATTGCATTTGCTATAGAATATCCGATAGCAACATTTGATGTTGATGTAGCTATTGAGAAATTATATAGTCCCGCTAAAAATCCTGTTTGATTTGCTATATCAGGCACAAATATTTGTATAATCATTGCTGGAAATGTCATAAATGATGAAGCAAAAATTACTGGCATTACACCTGCCATAGCAAGTTTTAATGGTATATGAGTATTTTGAGCTCCAACCATTTTCCTTCCAACAACTTTCTTAGAATATTGAACTGGTACTCTTCTTTCAGCTTGTTGTACAAATACAACTCCTGCAACTAATATAATAGCACCTATTACAATTCCTATTGCAGTTAATAAACCTGTTGTACTAAATCCTGTACTTGTCATTATTAAATTCCATAAAGTAATTACTCCACTTGGAAGACCTGATATGATACCTATGAAAATTAATAATGAAATACCATTTCCTATTCCTCTACTTGTTATTTGTTCTCCTAACCACATTAATATTGATGTCCCTGCAACTAAACCTACTACTACTAAGGCTCCTGTTAAGAAATCATTATTAACAAATATTCCAGAAGAACTGTATGATAAATACAATCCGATTGCTTCTACTAATGCTAATACAATTGTTAACATTTTTGTATATTTATTTATCTTCTTTCTACCTTCTTCTCCACCTTCTTTTGTTAATCTTTCTAAAGCTGGTATTATCATTGCTAATAATTGAATAACAATTGAAGCTGTAATATATGGTGTGATTGACATAGCAAACACAGAAAATCTTGAGAAAGCACCTCCTGAGATAATATCAATTAATCCTGCTATTCCACTTGTATTTCCCATTGCTTCATTTAATGCTATACTATCTACTCCTGGTACAGTAATATAGCATCCAAATCTAAATACAACTATAAGTATTAGTGTATATAATAATTTTTTTCTTATATCTGGTGTCTTTAATGCGTTTTTTATTGTTTTAAACAATTAAATCACCTCAGCCTTTCCGCCTAAAGCTTCTATTTCTTCTTTTGCTTTTGCTGTAAATCTTTTGGCTTTTACATTTAATTTTTTCTCTAATTTTCCTGTTGCTAAAATAACTATACCATCATTGATTTTTCCAATAATTCCTTCTTCTAACAAACTTTCAGCTGTTACATCTGTAGCTTTTGATTTATTAAGCATTTTCAATGTTACTTCTGTATAAGTTTTTGCATGAATATTAGTAAATCCTCTTTTTGGTAATCTTCTATATAATGGTGTTTGACCACCTTCGAAACCTCTTCTTACTCCTCCGCCGCTTCTAGCTTTTTGTCCTTTATGTCCTCTTCCAGATGTTTTTCCGTTTCCTGAAGCCATTCCACGACCTACTCTATTTCTTTTTACCTTTTCTACAGCTGGTTTTAATTCACCTAGTTTCATCTTGGCTATTGCACCTCCTTGTTTATTTTTAAGACACACCTTCATTCTTTGGTAGTCTCATTATATTATTTCTTCTACTCTTTTTCCTCTCTTTTTAGCTACTTGTTCTATTGTTTGCATTGATTTTAATCCTTCTATTGTAGCATAAACAACGTTTCTAGGATTGTTTGTTCCTATAACTTTTGTTCTGATGTCTTTATATCCAGCAAGTTCTAGTACTGGTCTAACACTACCTCCAGCAATTAGTCCTGTTCCTTTTTCAGCTGGTTTTAACATTACTTTTGCACTTCCAAATGTTCCTATAAATTCATGTGGTACTGTTGTTCCTACTACTGGAACTTCTACTAAGTTTTTCTTAGCTTCTTGGATTGCTTTTTTTATTGCATCTGGAACTTCTGATGCTTTTCCGTTTCCAACTCCTATATGTCCGTTTTCGTCACCTACAACTACTACTGCACTAAATCTAAAAGTTCTACCACCTTTAACAACTTTTGCAACTCTGTTTATGGCAACTACTTTTTCTTTTAATTCATTTTTTTCTTCCATCGGTTTTTGTTTTCCCTCCTTTTTTAATGTCAGGGGACACACCTTTACACTCTGGTCATTTCCACTTGGGCTAAGGAATGTCCCCTCCCCTTGTGAATTGCTGATGACCTTTGCTTCAGCGTCTTCCTCTTTTTCTTTTTTATTTAAGGGACACACCTTTACACTTTGGTCATTTCCACTTGGGCTAAGGAATGTCCTCTCCCCTTATGAATTGCTGATGACCTTTGCTTCAGTGTTCTCCTTTTCTAAAATTTTAGTCCGCCTTCTCTTGCAGCTTCTGCTAACTCTTTAACTACACCATGATAGATATATCCACCACGATCAAAAACAACTGATTCTATTTTTTTATCTAATGCTCTTTTTGCAATTAAAGCTCCAACTTCTTTAGCTGCTTCTTTGTTTGCATGTTTTGTTTTTACTTCTTTGTCTAATGTAGATGCTTGTGCTAAAGTTTTTCCAGCTACATCATCTATAATTTGTACATACAAATTACTGTTGCTTCTGTATACACATAGTCTTGGTCTTTCTGCTGTTCCAGATATTTTTCTTCTTACACGTATATGTCTTCTTGTTCTTTCTTTTTTTCTATCTGTCTTTTTTATCATTTCTGAAACTCCTTTCTTGCCATTTTTATAATAGCAATATTTTTTAAAATAAACAATATTTTTTTTGATTTTTATAATTAATTTTTTATAAATCTATTTTTATTTACCTGTTTTTCCTTCTTTTCTTCTAATAACTTCATCAGCATATTTAATACCTTTACCTCTATATACTTCTGGTGGTCTCTTTGTTCTGATTACTGCTGCTGTTTGTCCTACTAATTCTTTATCAATTCCATTTACTATAATTGTATTTGGGTTTGGAACATCAAAACTGATTCCAGCTGGTGCTTCAAATATTACTGGATGTGAGTATCCTAATGTTAAATTTAAGTTATTTCCTTGTTTTGCAACTCTATATCCAACACCATTTATTTGTAATTCTTTATTATATCCTGATGTAACACCAATAATCATGTTGTTTATTAATGTTCTTGTTAAACCATGTAAGCTTTTGTTAGCAGGTTCATCATTTTTTCTAATAACTTTTAATGTGTTATCAGCTAATTCTAAAGAAATGTTTTTATGTATTTCTCTTTCTAATGTACCTTTTGGTCCTGTTACAGTGATTTTTTGTCCGTCTATTTTTATTTGTACTTCTGCTGGTACTGTAATAGGCTTGTTTCCTATTCTTGACATTATTTTCCCTCCTTTTTTATTAATGTCAGGGGACACACCTTTATTCTCTGGTCATTTCCACTCGGGCTAAGGAATGTCCCCTCCCCTTGTGATTTACTGATGACCTTTGCTTTAGTGTATTCCTCTTTTCTTTTTTATTTCAAGGACACACCTTTATTCTCTGGTCATTTCCACTTGGGCTAAGGAATGTCCCCTCCCCTCGTGATTTATTGATGACCTTTGTTTTAGTGTTCTCCTCTTTTTTACCAAATATAAGCTAATACTTCTCCACCAATTCCTAATTCTCTTGCTTCTTTATCTGTTTTTAATCCTTTTGAAGTTGATATTATAGCAATTCCTAAACCATTTAATACTTTAGGTAATTCTTCTTTAGAAGCATATACTCTTAGTCCTGGCTTACTAATTCTTCTTAGTCCGTCTATTACTCTTGCTCCTTTTTCATCATATTTTAGAGTAATTCTAATAATTCCTTGAGCATCATCTTTTATTTCCTCGAATGATTTTATATATCCTTCTCTGCATAGTATATCTGCTATTCCTAACTTCATATTTGATGCTGGAATATCAACAGTTTTATGCTTTGAACTATTTGCATTTCTTATTCTTGTTAACATATCTGCTATTGGATCTGTAATGTTCATTCTATTACTTACCTCCTTTTTCTTTTTATATCAGGGAATACACCTTTACTTTTGGTCAATTTTTCTTAGAATAAAGATTTTTTTCTATCTTGTAATTTACTAAGAACCTCTATTCAAGTGTTTCTCCCTGTCTCTATTATATTTAAACTAGAATTTTGATAAAATTGCATGAATTGTGCATTTTTGATAAATAATACATGCTGAAGATGTACTTTTTGTACATCGAAGTGTGGATTATTTAGCAAAAATGTGCAAGTTATGTGATTTTATCGAAATTCTTTTACCAGCTGGCCTTCTTAACCCCTGGAATCTCTCCCTTATGTGCTAATTCTCTAAAACATACACGGCATATTCCATATTTTCTGATATATGCATGTGGTCTACCACAAAGTTTGCATCTGTTATACTCTCTAGTTTTATACTTTTGTGGTCTAGCTTGTTTTACTTTCATTGATTTTTTAGCCATTTACAATTATCTCCTTCCTTAAAATCCTTATTTAATAATAAGTTTAAGCTTTGAAAGGCATTCCCATTAATCTTAGTAACTCTTTTGCTTCTTCGTCTGTTTTAGCAGTAGTTACAAATATAATGTCCATACCTCTTAATTTGTCTACTTTATCATATTCAATTTCAGGGAATATTAATTGTTCTTTAATACCCATAGAGTAATTTCCTCTACCGTCAAAAGAATTTGCTGAAACTCCCCTAAAATCTCTAACTCTTGGAAGTGCTACATTAAATAGTTTGTAAGCAAAATCGTACATTTTATCTGATCTCAAAGTTACTTTACAACCTATATTTGCTCCTTCTCTTAATTTAAATGCTGCAATTGATTTTTTTGCTTTTGTTATTACTGGTTTTTGACCTGTAATTAAGCTTAAATCATTCATTGCATTTTCTAATGATTTAGGATTTTCTTTTAAATCTCCTAATCCTATATTTATTACTATCTTTTCAAGTTTTGGAACTTGCATTACTGATTTATATTCGAATTTTTTCATCATCGCTGGGATTACTTCTTTTTTATATTGTTCTCTTAATTTTTCCATTGAAATTCTAATCCTCCTTTCTTAATTATCTATTTTAATTTTGCTCCGCATTTTTTACAAATACGTACTTTTTTATCTTTTTCTATACTATATCCAACTTTTGTAGCTTTTCCGCATTTAGGACATACTACGTTTACTTTTGAACTTGGTATAGCACATTCTATTGATAATATTCCGCTTTCGTCTCCTTGTTTTCTAGCTTTTACATGTTTTTTTCTAACATTTACACCTTTAACAATGACTTTATCTTCTTTTGGTATTACTTCTAATACTTCTCCTGTTCTTCCTTTATCATTTCCTGATAACACTTGAACGTTGTCACCTTTTTTTATTCTCATTTAGAGTTTCCCTCCTTTTTTCTTTAATGTCAGGGGACACACCTTTACTTTTGATTATTTAATAACCAACATTTTTGCGTTCTCCTTTTTATCTTACAAAACTTCTGGAGCCAAAGATAATATTTTCATATAATCTTTTTCTCTTAATTCTCTTGCAACTGGTCCAAAAATACGAGTTCCTCTTGGTGTTCCGTCTTCTTTTATGATAACAGCTGCATTTTCATCAAATTTTATATATGAACCATCTGCTCTTTTTAGTCCTCTTTTTGATCTTACGATAACAGCTTTTACAACATCACCTTTTTTAACAACTCCTCCTGGTGTTGCTGATTTTACAGATGCAACTATTATATCTCCTATATTAGCTGTTTTTCTGAAAGATCCTCCCATACATCTAATACACATTAATTCTTTAGCACCTGTGTTGTCTGCTACTTTTAATCTAGTTTGTTGTTGTATCATTTTATGGTTTCTCCTTTCCTAACAAATTATTTTATATCAGCTTTCTCTAAGATTTCAACTACTCTCCATCTTTTATCTTTAGAAAGTGGTCTAGTTTCCATAACTTTTACTCTGTCTCCTATTTGGCAAGCATTTTCTTCATCATGTGCTTTTAATTTATATGTTCTTTTAACTGTCTTACCATACATTGAGTGACTAACACTAGTTTTTACTTCTACAACTACTGTCTTATCCATTTTGTCTGATTTAACAGTGCCAACCATTACTTTACGAAGATTTCTTTCTTCCATTTAGATTTCTCCTTTCTCAAACTTAATGACAAGGGACACACCTTACCTTTTGGTCATTTTCACTTGGCTCTAGGAATGTTCCTTCCCCTTGTGAATAACTGATGACCTCTACTAAAGTTATCTCCTATCTATTATGCTTTTTTGCTTTCAGCTATTTTTCTCTCTGTTAATACAGTATTTATTTTAGCTATATCTCTTTTTACTTCTTTTATTTTCATTGGATTATCTAATCCGTGTGTAGCTAAACTAAATTTTAATTTAAACAATTCTGTTTTTAGTTCACCTAATTCTTTCTCTAAATCTGGTGAAGACATTTCTCTTATTTTATTTATCTTCATCATTTTCACCTACCTTTTCAGTTTCTCTTGCTACAAATTTTGTTTTATTAGGTAGTTTGTTCATAGCAAGTCTTAAGGCTTCTCTTGCAGTTTCTTCTGGTACACCAGCTATTTCAAACATTACTCTACCTGGTTTTACAACTGCTACCCAATATTCTGGAGCACCTTTACCTTTACCCATACGAGTTCCTATAGGTTTAGATGTTATTGGTTTGTCTGGGAATATTTTAATCCAAACTTTTCCGCCTCTTTTTATATAACGAGTCATAGCAATTCTGGCAGCTTCTATTTGGTTACTAGTAATTAATCCAGCAGTCACTGCTTGGATTCCGTATTCTCCGTCTGTAACTCTATTACCTCTTGTTGCTTTTCCTCTCATTCTACCTTTTTGTACTTTTCTATGTTTTGTTCTTTTTGGCATTAATGGCATTATTGGTCTCCTCCTTCCATTTTCTTACTTGGAAGAACTTCTCCTTTATATATCCAAACTTTAACACCTATTTTTCCATAAGTTGTATTTGCTTCTGCAAATCCATAATCAATATCTGCTCTTAAAGTTTGTAAAGGAATATTTCCTTCTTTATAAAATTCAGTTCTAGCCATGTCTGCTCCACCTAATCTTCCAGATACCGCTGTTTTTATTCCAAGAGCACCTGCTTTCATAGATTTTTGCATACATTGTTTCATTGCTCTTCTGAATGAAACTCTTTTTTCTAATTGTAATGCTATATTTTCTGCAACTAATTGTGCGTCTGTATCAATATTTTTTACTTCAACAATGTTTAAGTTGATATCTTTTCCTACTAATTTTGCTAATTCTGCTTTTACTGTTTCAACACCAGCTCCACCTTTTCCAATTACTATACCAGGTTTTGCAGTGTATAAGTTTACTTTAATTAATTTTGCTGTTCTTTCAATCTCAATTTTAGAAATTCCAGCAAGATATAATTTTTTCTTTAAGAATTTACGGATTTTTTGGTCTTCTACTAAATAATCTGCAAAGTTCTTAGAATCTGCATACCATTTAGAGTTCCAATCTTTTATAATCCCAACTCTTACACCTGTTGGATGAACTTTTTGTCCCATCTTATTTTACTCCTTCCTCTTTTAAACTCTCTCTTTTAGAACTATTGTTAAATGACTTGTTCTTTTTCTAATTCTTACTGCTGAACCCTTTGCAGCTGGTCTTATTCTTTTTAGTGTTGGACCTTGATTTGCATATATTTCAGCTATATATAAGTTTTCATGTTTCATATTGTGGTTATTTTCAGCATTTGCAATTGCTGATTTTAGTAATTTTTCAATTATTTCTGAAGATGCTTTTGGTGTAAATTTTACGATTGCTAAAGCTTCATCTACATCTTTTCCTCTAATTAAATCTGCAACAATCTTTACTTTTCTGCTTGATATTCTTGCATATTTTAGAGTTGCTCTAGCTTCGTTAATTACTTGTGTTTCTTGCTCTTGCACTTTTCTTACCTCCTTTGATTAATGTCAGAAATGCAGTTTTGCATTATCATTTATTAATTCTTTCTATTTTTTTACAGTTGTTTTCTTATCTCCTGCATGACCTTTAAATGTTCTTGTAGGAGCAAATTCTCCTAATTTATGACCAATCATCTCTTCAGCTATATAAATTGGAACATGTTTTCTTCCGTCATGTACAGCTATTGTATGACCAACCATTTGTGGATATATTGTTGAAGCTCTTGACCATGTTTTAAGAACTTCTTTATTTCCTGTTTCATTCATAGCTTCTATTCTTTTTAATAATTTAGGCTCTACGAATGGTTTTTTCTTGCTTGATCTTGACATTTAAAATTTTCCTCCTTTCAAGAAAATTTATATTCCCTTGATATCCATATTTTTAATATGTTAATTATTTTTCTTAAATTATTTTCTTCTCTTAACAATTAATTTATTAGATTGTTTCTTTTTATTTCTTGTTTTATATCCAAGTGCTGGTTTACCCCAAGGTGTTAATGGTCCTGCGTGTCCAACT
This sequence comes from uncultured Clostridia bacterium, assembly GCA_944388735.1. Taxonomy (GTDB): domain Bacteria; phylum Bacillota; class Clostridia; order TANB77; family CAG-508; genus CAG-269. Next base: position 863 of record CALXJX010000038.1, on the reverse strand, counting down.
GGAGCTCTACCTTCACCACCACCATGTGGGTGATCTACTGGGTTCATTACAGATCCTCTAACTGTTGGTCTGATTCCTAAATGTCTTTTTCTACCAGCTTTTCCTAATTTAACATTTTCATGATCGCTATTTCCAATTACACCAACTGTAGCTCTACATGTTGATAAGATTAATCTCATTTCTCCTGATGGTAATCTAACATGTGCATATTTTCCTTCTTTAGCCATTAATTGTGCACTTTGTCCTGCTGCTTTAACTAATTTTCCACCTTGTTTTGGATTTAATTCAATATTATGAATTAAAGTACCTACTGGAATACTGCTAATTGGCATACAGTTTCCTGGTTTTATATCTACTGTTTCTCCTGATATTACTTTATCTCCGTCTTTTAAACCTTGTGGAGCTATGATATATGCTTTTTCTCCATCTTTATATTGAATTAGTGCTATGTTTGCACTTCTATTAGGATCATATTCAATTCCTAATACAGTTGCCTCCATATCATCTTTTCTTCTTTTAAAATCTATTATTCTATATTTTTGTCTGTTTCCACCACCTTGATGTCTTACTGTTATTCTTCCATAACTGTTTCTTCCTGCATTTTTCTTTTTCTTTGCTAGTAATGATTTTTCTGGTGTTTTTTTGGTGATTTCTGCAAAGTCAGAAACTGTCATGTTTCTTCTTGATGGTGTGTATGCTTTGAAGTGTTTCATTCCCATCTTAATCATCTTTCCTTTCTCGGATTTATGAAAAACTTCGTCTTGCGTTGTTAAAATTTTATTCAAAAATGCTCATGTACAAAAGTACACTCCGCTTTTTTCATAAAATTTTGCCTAGCAATACTCGTTTTTGCTAAATCCTCT
>CALXJX010000037.1 GCA_944388735.1 uncultured Clostridia bacterium | reverse complement strand
TTTGATTTTGTTCTTTTAACTTTTCCTGTTGCTGTTAAAGAATATCTTTTTTTAGCAGCTTTATTTGTTTTTAATTTTGGCATAATAATATCTCCCTTCCTTTTTATTATATTGTTTTGTTTTATGCTTTTTTTGCTAAGATTGTAAACATATTTCTACCTTCTAGTTTAGGTGCTTTTTCTACTACCGCAACATCTTCTAAAGCTTCTATAAATTTGTTAAGTACTAATTCTCCTGCCTTAGAATTGTTGACTTCTCTTCCCCTAAATCTTACTGTTATTTTTACTTTGTTTCCATCTTCAATAAATTTTCTTGCATTTTTTGATTTGAAACCAAAGTCATGTTCTTCAATATTAGGAGTAACTCTTATTTCTTTTACTTCTAATACTTTTTGTTTCTTTTTTGCTTCTTTTTCTTTTTTTGCTTGCTCAAATTTGTATTTTCCATAGTTCATAATTTTACAAACTGCTGGGTTTGTATTTGGTGCAACTAGTACTAGGTCTAAGTTTTTTTCTTCTGCTTTTTCTAATGCTTCATTAAATGATAGCACTCCTAGTTTTTCTCCATTTTCTCCTATTAGTTGTACTTCTTTGGCTCTTATTTGTCTGTTTATTGGTAATTCTTGTTTTATATAAAACACCTCCATAAAAAAATTGACTTTTGTTACAAGTCAATCACACTAAATAAATTTTAGTCATACACTAAATTTTATTCTATTTCTAACCTTTTTCCTATTTTTAGATAAGGTGAGAAGTTTTGACTTCTTCTTGTAACGAGTATTATTATACTATATTTTTTATGACTTTGTCAAGCACTATTTTAAGTTTTTCAAAATAGTTCGTAGCAACAGCTTTGAATGTAACTCAAAAAGCAAAACAATTCTATTTATGATATAATATCACTTAATAGTAAATATAATGTTTAATAATTACTATAAATGTAACATTTTCGTTTTTCAAGTGTCTAATAATAAAGGAGAAAAAATAATGGATGAATTTGAACCAATTTATAACCAATATTTCAATTTAGTATATAAATATCTTTTATGTTTAACAAATAATCACGACCTTTCAGAAGAACTAACTCAGGAAACATTTTATAAAGCAATCTTAAAAATTCATACATTTAAAGGTAATTCAAAAATCACCACTTGGTTATGCAAAATCGCTCAAAACCTTTTGTTCAATCATATAAGGCATAATAAAAAAATACAAATTTCTAATATTGAAGATTTCGCAACACTTTCTACTTTGGAAAACATTAAAGATATTATTATATTAAATGAAGAAAAAAGAAAGCTTTATAATGAAATTGCAAAATTAAATAAAACTACTAGATTAGTCATATTATATAGAATCAGCGGTAATCTATCTTTTAGAGAAATTGGAGATATTTTTGGAAAAACAGAAACCTGGGCTAGAGTCACTTTTTATAGAGGCGAAAAAATTTTAAAGGAGGGATTATTATGAAAACAAATGAATGTAATATTGTTCAAGATTTATTACCTAGTTATGCAGAAAAACTAACATCTGAAGATACAAACGAATATATTTCTAAACATTTATCAGAATGTCCAACTTGTTCAAAAATTTATGAAGATTTATGCAATTCAACATCTAGTATTTCTGATGATAAAAAGTTTATAAATTATTCTAAAAAATTCAAATTTAGATTTTCTATTTTAAAGTGGATTATAATTATTCTTATATTAATATTTTTAGTAACTATTATTCGAAAAATTGTTATTATAGAAGATTTAAATTCAAAAGCTTTAGAATTTGCAAATAGCTCTAATTATTATTCATTATATCATCAATATAATGATGACTCTCTAACTATTGTAGAATCATATAATTTGGATAATAAGTATTATAGAACACTTAAATCAGTAGATAAGATTTCAGGAGAAATCACCGAAAACATTGAGGAAAAATATAATGGTCAAACTGTCGAAACAACTATTTTTGATAAGTCTGGAAATGTTTTAAAAAGTTATACTACAACCAATATCAATGGTATAATACCAATTGAACCAAAATCTTACTATCTAACCTTTAGTACTTTTGCAGAAAGATTAAAAACTTATATCTTTTGTGATATTCAAGAAACGACTTTTAATGGAGTTGAATGTTATAGATTTACCGACTTATATAACTCTCAGCTTGGCTACAATGATTATGTATATATAAATAAAGAAACTGGCTTGCCAATGAGAGATTGTGAAAACTCAAATGATAAATATAACAGTATTAGAGAATTCTATTTTGAATTTAACACTGTAGATGAAAAAACATTAGAAGAACTTTTTAATAAATAATAAATTATTAATATTTTTTATATTAATTTCATATTCTGACACCTCTTTGTTTACTCATCCACGAACTCTTCCCAGACTAGATTAGCAAAATCTAGTCCTTTATTTGTCAATTTAATATTGTTTGTATCAACAGTAATCAACTTATCCATTACTAGCTTATTTAATTCTTCTCTAAACAAAAATAAGGGATTACATGCAAACTTTTCTTTAAATTTTGAAATATTCACTCCACTTGTTTTTCTTAGTCCTAATAACATATACTCCTTTTCAGTATCTTCTATACTTTGTCTTTCTTCTATGATTTTTCCGCTTCCATTCAAATATTTTTTCATATCACCTACATTAGAATATCTTTCATTATTAATGTATGAACTAGCAGCTAAACCAAGTCCTATATATTGTTTTTGTTCCCAGCAATTCAAATTATGTTTTGACTCAAATCCTTCTTTTGCAAAATTAGAAATCTCATAATGATTGTATCCATTTAATTCCAAAGTATTTTTTACATACCAATACATCTGTCTTTCCATATCTTCATCTGGTAAAATAAGTTTCCCTGATTCGACTAACTTTTCTAATACAGTATTTTCTTCTAAAATTAAAGAATATGTACTAATATGTTTAGGTTCTAAATTTATTACTTTATTTAAGCTATCTTTTAAGTCTTGTATTGTTTGGCTAGGTAGTCCTATCATCAAGTCTACATTAATATTTTTAAATCCTACTTCTTCCGCTAGTTTGTATGTTTCTAGAAATTCTTCATAAGTGTGTATTCTACCTATTATTTTTAATAAATTATCATTTGTTGTTTGCAACCCTATACTTAATCTATTTACTCCGACACTTTTGTAATCTTGTAATTTTTCTTTTGTTACTGTTCCTGGATTAACTTCAATTGTTATTTCTATATCTTTCCATTCTGTATTATTATTTTCTAATTTTTCTTTTATTTTTTCTAAAATATTTACAATATATGCACTTGAAATAGCAGAGGGAGTTCCTCCGCCTATATAAATTGTTGTAATATTATATTTGTTTAAATCATACTGTTCTAATTCTTTCAATATTGCTTGTATATATTTTTTTATATTCGCATTTTGATTTGTGAATGAAACAAAATCACAATAATAACACTTCTTCACACAAAACGGTATATGTATATAAATTCCTAACTCTGCTTTTTTCAATTTTAATTCCTCTTTTTATATAAATTATTATTCATTAGCTCATTTTGCTTTTATATTTATTATTATATCAGCAATTTATTGTTATAACATTCTTTAATACATTTTATCTTATATTTTAACGATTTAATTATTTTATTTTATATTATTAGCTATTTCTATTATCTTTTTTAATCTATAATTAACCCCTGATTTTCCAAGTGGTTCTTTTAGCATTTTTCCAAGTTCTGATAATGGTATATCTGGATTTTCTAATCTTAAGGTTGCAATTTCTTTTAATTTATCATCCAACTTGTTAAACTGTTTGTTATCCTGTAATTTTTTTATAGCTGCAATTTGCTCTATTGACGCATTTATTGTTTTATTAAGATTAGCACTTTCACAATTTACAATTCTATTTACTTTTCCTCTCATTTCCCTTTGAATTCTAATATCTTCAAATTGCATTACTGCCTTATTTGCTCCTATGTACGCTAAGAAATTTGAAATTTCTTCTCCTTCTTTCAAATATAAAGCACTTTTTTTATCATTTTGCAATACTTTAAAATCTATTCCAACTTCTTCTAACAATCTCTTTACCTTTTCTTGATTTTCATTATTAGAAAAATCTATTTCTAAATGATATTTATTTTCGGGATTATTTATAGAGCCACCACCCATAAAAGCACCTCTTATAAAAGCTTTTTTCTCATCTTCTTTTTGTGGCAAATCTTCTTTTAAATAAATCTTTTTCTCACTAATATATATCCAATCAATTTCTTTTTGATTTATTGTAATAATAAAATTTTTTCCGGATATATCTATATTGTGATTCATATTTAAATTAGAAAGTAATTTTGAAAGTCTATTAATATTGTAATCACTTTCTGTTGAAAATTTCAATGTTTTATTATTTATTATACTTACATTTCCTGAAATCAAATATCCATTTAATTCCTGTTTTACTAATTTCTTATTAGCTAAATTAGTGGATTTATTAAGTTCTTGTTTTATATCTGATGAAAAAGACATTACTAATTCTCCCTTTATAATATATTTAGGTTTTTACTAATGATTCTACCTATAAACCTTTGTAAATTATGCCTTTACTGATATTTTTGCCTATATTCCTAAAAGCGTAACTACAATCCTGTCATTTCCAAATAAATCTTTTTTAGAATATGTATTAATATATTTATCCTCTTGATTTATTAATTGAATAACATCCTTTTTTTGGTCATATCCAATTTCTAAACATAGATATCCTTTAAATTTCAAATATTCATAAGATTCTTTAATTATTTTTCTATAAAAATCTAATCCGTCATCCCCACCGTCTAAAGCAATTCGTGGCTCTCTTTGAACATCTTTATTTAAAGTTTTTATTATTTCTTTTTTTATATATGGTGGATTTGATACAATTATATCATATTTCTCTAATGGTAAATTTCCAAAAATATCAGACTCTATAAATGTAATTTTATTTTCAACTTCGTTATTTTTTGCATTTAACTTTGCTATTTCTAATGCTTTAGGACTAATGTCTAATGCTGTTACTTCACAATTATCTATATATTTAGCTAATGAAACTGCTATTGCTCCACTCCCTGTGCATAAATCTAAAATTTTTTTTGCTTTCATTTTTTTTGCTATATCTATTACTTCCTCAACTAAAATTTCAGTATCTTGTCTTGGTATTAGTACATTTTCATCTACATAAAAGTTTAATTTCATAAATTCTTTTTGATGTGTAATATGTTCTATTGGCATTCCTTGTTTAAGCATATCTATACATTTAAAATATGTTTCTTCTGTCTCTTTTTCTAAATTCTTTTGGTCGTTCACAATTATGTATTGCCTTGGCTTGTTTAATATAAATTGTATTAACATTCTTGCTTTTGTTTTTGGCATTTCTATTCCGTTTATTTTTAATTCTATTGCTCCTTTTTCTATAATTTGCCTTATATTCATATTATCACCTTCCTTTTTTGCCATTGTGCCATTGGGGACGTGTTTTTTTGGCACAAAATGAAAAATTTTTTAAATATTCTAAATTTAGGTTATAAAAAATATTATTAGTTGTTTATCTTAGTATATTTTGTGCCAAAAAAACACGTCCCCAATGGCACAAGCCTCATATATAAAAAAACTAGAGATTAAAGAGCTCATAGTGTAATAGAGTCCCATCTCTAGATTTTTTATTTTTTAACTAAATATAGCTAAATTTAAGCATAAGCTTGGCGTTTTCTGAAGCTAAGTAGATTTGTAATTTCATTTTCTGTATTCTTAGCTTTTTTCGTTTTTCTAGCTCTTTCTTGTTCAATTTCTCTTTTTTGTTTTTCTGCCATTGATTGACAAATAGCTTTTTGATATGTAAAGTGTGTATCTTGTGCTATTTTACTCCAATTATATTCATTTCTTACTTTATTTTTTGCTTTTTTAGTAATATCTGCACATAGTTTGTGATCATATAGTAATTCTAATATTGAATCTGCTATTGAATTTGGATTTCCACAATATGTTTTCATTCCATTTTCTCTATGTTGTACTATTTCATTTAATCCACCAATGTCTGATACTACCACTGGATTTTCTGATAACATTGCTTCTAATGCTACTATTCCAAAAGGTTCATAAGTGCTTGGAAATACTGATATATCTGCTGCTTTATACATTTTTTGTACTTCTTTTCCGTTTAAATATCCTGCAAAACATACTTTTTGTGATATTCCCATTGCATCTACTTGTGCTCTTAATTCGTCTAACATTCCACCTTTTCCGGCTATTACTAGTTTTGTATCATGGTATCCTTGTAATATTTTTGGCATTGCTGATATTAAGTGTTGTATTCCTTTTTCATATACAAGTCTTCCCATAAATAAAATAATTTTTTCATTGTCCATTGCATATTTTCTTCTAAAGTTGTAATCTCTTTCTATTCCCGCAAATAGATTTAAGTTTACTCCATTTGGTACTACATTTATTTTTTCGAATGGTAATCCAAATAGTCTTTGTAATTCATTTTTCATGTAATTACTATTTACTATTACTTCTGATGATTCATAAGTTAGCATCCATTCTGTATCATTTATATATCTTTGTGTTTCGTCATGTATTCCACTGTTTCTTCCTGCTTCTGTTGCGTGTATTGTTGAAACTATAGGGATATTATAGGAATTCTTTAGCGTTTTAGCAGCATAAGCTACTAACCAATCATGTGCGTGAATTACATCAAATGCCCCTTCTTGTGATATAAGTTCACTTGCTTTTGCAACTAAATTAAAGTTTAATTGCATTATCCAATCAATAAAATTGTTTGGATGTATCATGTAGTTGTCTACTCTATATACTTTTACTCCTTTGTCGTCTTCAAAGTATGGTGCGTCTCCTTCTTTGTAGGTTACTACTGTGACATCGTGCCCGTCTTTTAGTAATGTTCTTGATAAGTCATATACTACTCTTGCTATTCCTCCAACTACTCTTGGTGGGTATTCCCATGTTAACATCAATATTTTCATTGATATACTCCCTTTCTTATTTCATTTTCTTTTGTTTTGACTTTTTTTCTCAATTTAATATATTTTATACAAATTTTTTTGAATTGTAAATGGTTTTTTTGATTTTTTTGAATTTTTTTGATATAATTAAATAATTAATTTTTGCTGTGCATATATAGAGATGATTTCTCGTTCATTAATTCACATATTTCAATAGAAAATTAAGATTTGTTTCTAATAATTTTTATTGCCTTTGGAATTTTTTCTACTGTATCAGAAGCTATCATACTGATATCCGTTTTTTCATCCTGAGCCAATTCTCCTGCTAATCCAGCTAAATATGCTCCTGTTGCAATAGTTAATACTTCTGGCTTTTGATATCCTAACATTCCAACTAATATACCTGATAAAACATCTCCACTTCCTGCTGTTGCCATTCCCGGACATCCTCTTTTTACTAAATATGTTTCATTTCCATTTGTTACTGTTGTAGTACTTCCTTTTAATAGTACTATACAATTATATTTTTTTGCAAATTCCATAGCATATTTACTTGGATTTTGTTTAATTTCTTCTATGGATATTTCACTTATTCTTTCGAATTCTTTTAAATGAGGTGTTAAAATAACTTTACATCTTGTTTCATTTAATATCTCTAAATTCATTTTTGCTAGTGTATTCAATCCGTCTGCATCTATTATAATTGGTATTTCATAATTTTTTAGTATGTATTCTAATATTTTTTCATTATCTTTTCCTTGTCCCCAACCCATTCCAATAGCTAATGCTTTTATTTTGTCTAATGCTTTGTCTATTTCGTCTTTATCAAAAATCATGTATGAATTATCATCTGGCACGGAATATATAGTTTGCTCTAATAAATATGGACTTACTGAATTAACAATTGCTTTTGGAATTATTAACCTAATTACTCCACATCCAGCTCTTATTGCTGAACAACTCATATTGGCCAATTTTATAGCTCCTGAATAGTTTTCACAACCTCCCATGATTGCTACATATCCAAAGTCTCCTTTGTTGCTTTCTTTATTTCTTTCTTGAAAAAATTTTTTTATTTTATTTTCTTTTAATTCTTCCATTTATATCTCTTCTTTCTATTAATTTTGAACTTTGGGTTCAGTACACAGTCTTTAAAGTTCACTTTAATTTTTGTTTTATTGAATTTTAAGGAATGTCCTCATGCACAATGTTTAATGAAGGTCCAAAAAGCTCATTTTGATTTTTTGCGATTGAACTCTGATGACTGTCCCTAAAGTTCAAAAAAATAAAAACCAACTATGTTTATATTTTAGTTGATTTTCATTTCTATATTATTAATTTTCTACTGGATAAACACTTACTTGTTTTTTATCTCTACCTTTTCTTTCAAATTTAACTTTTCCGTCTACTAATGCATATAAAGTATCATCGCTTCCTTTTCCAACATTAGTTCCTGGATGCATTTTTGTTCCTCTTTGTCTTACTAAGATATTTCCTGCAAGAACAAATTGACCATCAGCTCTTTTGACACCAAGTCTTTTAGACTCACTCTCTCTACCGTTGTGGCTACTACCTTGACCTTTTTTATGTGCCATGCTTTCTCACTCCTTTCGGTTCTTCGTTTTATATCATTCGATTAAATTTCAATTTTAATTATGCTTCTACTTTTTCAGAAGCTTTTTTTGTTGTTTCTTCTTTTTTAGCTGTTGTCTCAGCTTTTTTTGTTGCTGTTTTTATTGATGTTATTTCTACTTTTGTATAAGGTTGTCTATGTCCTTGTTTTCTTCTATAATTCTTTTTAGCTTTCATTTTGAAAACAATGATTTTTTTACCTTTTCCGTGTGCAACTACTTTTCCTTCAACTTTTACACCTTTAACATAAGGATTTCCTACTTGTACTTTTCCTTCTTCTGAAACTAATACTACATTATCAAAAGTAACTTTTTTACCTTCCTCTGCATCTAGTTTTTCGAAAAATACAACATCTCCTTCTGCTACTTTGTATTGTCTTCCACAGCTTTCAATTATTGCGTACATCTAAAATGCACCTCCCTTATTTGTATACTCGCTAATCCTTAAAAAAGGTAACTAAGTTTAATTAGTTTTATGGAACCTTGACTAAGCGGATTACAGTTATTTATTTTACCATACATTTTTTTCAAAGTCAATCATTTTTTTGAAATTCTCAATTATGTAAAATAACGCCACCTTGGTGACGTATTTCATTCGTTAGAGTCTTTTATTCTGACCTTATATTTTTTGCAATACTTTTTTTAATATTTTATAAATTTAAAATGACAATAAAAAATAAGTAATTGCATAAGTCATACACTTACTTATTTAAAATAAATTTTTAAAATTGTTCATTTTCCTCTAATAGCCACTCTATTACATTTTTATGGATAATTCCTTCCTGAGAGAAATCATGTTTATCCATTGTTAAAACATATTTAGGGTAATTGTCTTCAATACTTTTATATGCTCCAAATTCTCTATCAATAACATTTTCATCTGCTAATATATAAGCGACTTGAATATATATTTTTTCTTTAAATCTGGTTGCAATAAAGTCTATTTCTGCTTTTTCAAGATTTCCTACTTTTACATCATATCCACGAGATATTAATTCATTATATACAATATTTTCTAGATATGCACCTAGTTGTTGTCTTTTACCTATATTTTTTGTTTGTCCCAATCCTAAATCTGTCAGATAGTATTTATATTTTCCAATTAGTATTCTTTTTCCCCTTATATCGTATCTATCCGCTTTATTTATCAACATAGCTTTTGTCATATATTCTAAATAATTATACAATGTTACTTTAGAAACTTCTCTATTATCTTTATTTGCAAAATAATTTGATAAACTATCTGCTGAAAAATTTTGTGAAGGCGTTGTAACTATATATTCAACTATTCTATTAAATAAGTCTATGTCTTTTATTCCAAATCTTGCAATAATGTCTTTTACTACTATAGAATCATATACATCTGATAAATATGTTCTTGTTTGCATTTCGTCTGTTAACATAAATCTTTGTGGCATTCCTCCCCAAGTTATATAATCATAAAAAGCTTCTTCAATATCATTTTTTTCAGTTATATTTTTTAATTTACATACTTCACTAAAAGTAAGTGGATATATCTTAAAGCTTACATATCTTCCTGCTAACTGTGTTGCTAATTCTCCAGATAGTAAATCACTATTAGAACCTGTTATAAAGATAGATACGTTTTTAGATGCTTTAAAAGAATTTATTGCTTTTTCCCAATCTTTTACATTTTTAATTTCATCAAAAAATAAATAATATTTTTCTTTATTTGTTATTTTTTCTTTAATATAGTTGTGCAAATCTATATCATTTTTTATAAAGTTATAGTCCTCATTTTCAAAATTTATATATATTATTTGTTTTTCTTCAATTCCCTTTTCTTTTATTTCATTTATTATTTGTAATAACAAAACTGATTTTCCACATCTTCTGATTCCCATTATAACCTTTATTAAATCTTGGTCATAAAAAGGTCGTATTTTAGATAAATATTTTTCACGAATAATCATATAAAACACCTCTTTCTTATTTAAGTATATATCTATTGAAATACTTTGTCAATATTTTTGTTTAGTAAACTGTACAAAATTATTCGCTTTTTGTTTTTTGTTTAATATGTTTACGCTTTTTACTTAATTAAAACTTTTATATTTTCCCAGACTTGATATCTTCTATTAATTTCTCTTTTATCTCAGAAGGTAATAATAATAGATTATTTATTTCTTTTTTATCTATAATTTCCGGTAAATATTTTCCACTATCAATATATTGGGGGTCATTACTAAACTCTGGTCCATCTCCTGTACCAAATTCTCCACTAATGTATTCGCAAAGATAAAATATTTCTAACTGATTAAACTTTTCTGATTGCATTTCATACAATTTTTTTACTATTTTTACATTTATTCCAAACTCTTCTTTTATTTCCCTTATTGTTCCTTCTTCTGGTGTTTCTCCTTCTTCTAGTCCTCCTCCTGGAAATGTATAGTATTCTTGATAGTCTTTTCTTTTTATTACGTCCTTTCTATGCATTAATGCTATTCCATTGTTCATAAATATTATTCCCGCTACTCTTATTCTTGACATCTTTATTTCCTTCTTTCTTATATAATTTTGTTAATGTACTTTTTTATTATCTTACTAAACTTTTTATAAAAAATCAATTAGCTTAAAAATTGTTTCTAGATAATGGGTTTTAATAAAAAATAAAGAGCTTTCCTTGAAATGGCGGCTCTTTTAATAATTAAATACAAATATTTATTTTACTGATACATTTTTACCTATATTAGGAAGGGATAAATCTCTTTAATATCTAATATTTTGCTGGACATATTCCTTGAAATACATCATCTGAAATAATATTAGAGTAGGAGCCTGCTACCGTTGTTGCTGTTGGTATTGTTCGGATTGTTGTTGTTACGATTGCTTGGAGAATTAGTATTGTTGTAATTGCTCCCCCTGTTAACTCGATTGTTGGTGTTGTTGGCTTTTCGATTTATCCCTATTTTTTATTTTTCTATGTAAAACATTTTTTTCGTTAAATTGTTTACATTTGCTATTCTTATATACCCTATATGTCCCACCAAATATTTTTTGGCTTCTTTACTTGTTATTTTTCCTGCCTTGATTTCTTTTTTTAACTTCTTTACTTTTTGTTTTAATTTTCTCTTTCCTTTGTCTCTTATTTTTAGTCTATATTCATTTATTTTATATCCGCAAAAATTAACTCCTTGCTTATTTTCCTCTTCTTCATATAAGTTTGCTACAGCTTGTATATATTTATCATGTTTTTTATACATCTTTATTGTGTTTTTGCAAATATAGCAATTTAAATTTTCTTCTTTTATATTGTTTTCTTTTTTGCCTTGGTATTCTTTTATTTTTTCTAGCTTCTCTATTTTACTATCAAAATTATATACTATATATGAATATTTCTTTTCTTCGATTAATTTTGTATATTTTTCTAATGAATTTAGTGGAAATCCAACTTTACATATTTCTTTTTCCATACAATTAGCCTTTAATCCTATCTCTTTATGCAGTAATACTGCATCTTTTCCTATTGATATATAAAAACTCCCTGATGATACAATTATTATTTTCCCTTTATCTTTATTTTGTAATAATTCCAACATTTTTCCAAAACTCAAAAAATCACCTCCTCTGACGTTTTTTGCCCTAAAAGTCGCAAAAAACGTCACCTCTTGGTGACGTCACCTCTTGGTGCAATTTTTCTTATTCACCAAAATAGAACAAGTTCTATTTTGATAAATTAGAAAAATTGCACTCTAACGTATTTCATTCGTTAGAGTCTTTTATTCTGACTTCTACTTTTAAGTCTACTTCATCTACCTTTTCCACTTCACGGCTTTAGCGTTCAGCTCTACAAATAAAGTAGGAGCCTGCTACCATTGATGCTGACGGCCCTGTTCGGATAGCTGCGGTTACGATAGCTTGGAGAACTAGTAATGCCGTAAAAGCTCCCCCTGCCAACTCGAAATCTGGTGTCGTTGGCTTCTGCTGTCCATTCATACATATTATTTCCTAAATCATATATATTTTTTATTATATCATATTTACCTTCTTCTACTTCTGTTCCTGTTGGTTGCTTTAAACCACGACTTGTACTAGGTCCTGTTACTTTACTAGCTTCTGTTGGGTCATTCAATGCCCAATTCATTACTGCATCATACGTACTTCCATATATCATTGCTGACTTTACTGTTGTACCTTCTAGAGTACTTGCAAATTCTTTTTGTTTTGCATACAATCCATACCATCTATATGCTCCACTTTTATCTGCACCTACTGGCAATATATTTCTCTTACTTTGTATGTTTCCTGTCGCTCCATCTGTATCCGCATCACTACTACTTAAACTGCTTTCATATCTTCCTATATAAAATCCTCCATTTATCTTTATACTATTTATAATATTATTATACTCTGTTTGCATATAACTTTTAAATTCATCTGCGTTCGTAAATTCTGTAAAATTGTCATCTACATTTTTTAATATATCATTCATTATCTTTAAATAATCTGTGTTAGTATCATTTATTACTACATCTGGCTCTCTACGCCCTGTTGAACTATATTCTATTTTTTCTGGTGTACCACTACTAAAATCATAAAGCACTCCTCTATAATCTGTTCCACTTGCTATTTCGGCAATTATTTTATCTGTTCCCTCTACACATAAATTAGATTTATTTACTGGCACCCATACAAACTGATTTCCTTCTGCGACAATATTATTTGAATCTACTTCTGTATCTGTTGGATTATCTGAAATTACCAATCCCTTTGATACATCATTTGCTCCTGGCACCACCATAAATCCTACTGGTATTTTTGCTTTTCCATTATTTGTATAGTCCTTATTTCCTCCTGTTACTATTTCTCCAGGTACAGCCTCTTCTCCTCCTGCTGGTGGTGGATTATCTTCTTTATCATACAAATCTGATATAGGGAACTCATATCCATTCTCTGTTATAACCTTTATATTTTCTAGGTCTTCTTCATTAAATCCTGAGATATAATCTTTTCCATCTAATATTCCTTTTACTATATCATCATTTAATGTTGCATCATTATTATCCTTCAACCGGTCTGCCTGCCAATCTAAAATATCTAACTGTGCCCTATCCTTAACTTCTGCTACCTCTGTTTGCTCTTTTGCCTCTCCTGCCTTATTTAACAATCCATTATCTCCTGTCAATGTTGCAATACTTACTCCTGCAAGTATTAGAAGCACAATTATCGTCCTAATATTCCGTTATGACTATTTTTTTATTTAGCCAACCTTTTGTAATTTATTATCTCCTTTTCCCATATTTAAAATATTGAATTTATAATATATAGTTATTTCTTTATTCTCTGATATTTCTATCCTATCTACTAAAGATACAAGCATTGTTCTTGTTATTTCTTTCATATTTACGAAATCTTTAACAAGTTTATCAATGTCTACTGATGAATCTTTTTTTTCTTCTAATTCTTTTAACTGTTTTATTCTTTCTTCTGCTTGTTTTCTACTTTCTATTTGTCTTGAATAAAGTCTTGAAAAATCTTCATCTTCAAACAGTCCATTGTATTTATCTTCATATAACTTGTCTATTCTCTTATTTATATCTTTAATTTTCTTTTCTAAAATAAGAATTTCATTTTTAACATTAAACCTATCCTTGATTATCTTGT
>CALXJX010000036.1 GCA_944388735.1 uncultured Clostridia bacterium | reverse complement strand
AGACTGCTATTGAGTTGTTTTCTTTGAACCACAATTTGTCTATGGCAAAAGCCAATAAAGACGTGTAGTAGTATAATAATATAAAAAAATAACTTGCTGTACAGTATATTAATTGGGAGGTCATGAAGATGGAAATAATATACAAATCGTGTTGTGGGATTGATGTTCATAAGAACAAATTAGTTGCATGTTTAAAAATTAAAGGCAAGAAAAATGTAATTAAAGAGTTTAGTGGACAAACAGAAGATATTAAAAATATGGCAAATTGGTTGTTAGAAAATGATTGTGAGAAAATAGCGATGGAAAGTACAGCGTCATTTTGGAAACCATTGGTAAATATTTTTGAAATAAAAAAATTAGATTATACAGTAATAAACGCAAGAGATTACAAGAATTTACCAGGGAAAAAAACAGATGTATTGGATTCAGAATGGATAGCGGATTTGTTGCAACATGGAATGCTGAGAGATAGCTATATACCAAGTAGAGAGCAAAGAGAATTAAGAGAAGCAACAAGATACAGAAAAAGTCTAACACAAGAGAGAACAAGAGGATTAAATAGATTACAAAAAATGCTAGAAGGAGCAAATATAAAAATAACATCAATACTATGTAGTGTATATGGAGTGACAAGTAGAAATCTAATAGAATTTGTATTAGAAAATGACGAAGAAATAACATTAGAAAAAGCAAATGAATTGGTGACAACAAGAATACATGCGAAATTAGAAGATGTTGTCAGAGCGATGAATGGAATAGTAACACCATTTCAAAAAGATATGATGAAGAAAGCAATGAAACATATAGATGAATTAACAGAAAGAATAAAAGAAATGGACGAATTGATTGATGAATATATGAAAGAGTATGAAAAGAATAAAAAAAAAGTTGAGAAAATCCCAGGGTTAGGAAAAAGAAGTTCAGAGATAATATTAGCAGAAATAGGGCAAGATATGAATAGATTTCCAACAGCAGGACATATAAGTTCATGGGCAGGAGTATGTCCTGGAAACAATGAAAGTGCTGGTAAAAGACGAAGTGGAAAAACAAGAAAAGGTAATAAGATATTAAAATCAACATTAGTAGAATGTGCTCAATCAGCAGTACGACGAAAAGACACATTCTTTTATGCACAATATCAAAGAATATCAATGAGACGAGGAAAGAAAAGAGCAATTTTAGCAATAGCACATTCAATATTAATATCAATATACTACATGATGAAGGAAGATAAAGAGTATGAAGAATTAGGAGCAGATTTTTACAATAAATTTAATAAAGAAAAGAAAGCCAATGCATATATGAAAAAAATAAAAGAATTAGGTTACGACGTGCAAATAGTTGCACAAGTAAACTAATTCAAACTAAACCTATATTAATTATACTACAACATAATAAAAAAACAAGAGAAAAAGAAAAAATTTATATATTTTTCTTGCCTTTAAATATATCAAAATTCATAATTTAAAATTGGTAATGGATATAGAAAGTAGCAAAATGGCGAAAAAAGTATATATAAAGTGCCAACAACTTCTCGCCATTTTGAAAGCAAGTTATTTATGTTTTCGTAGTAGTAACTAACAGTTCAAAGGTCAATGGCAAAGAATATGATTTCCTTCATCATATTCTTTGCCATTGACCTCTAAACTATTACTCTATTAAGTAATCAATACTTGCTTTATCTTCTGTATTAAATAATGGCTACCTCCATCACTATTATTTTGAACATTCTCTACCAT
This sequence comes from uncultured Clostridia bacterium, assembly GCA_944388735.1. Classification (GTDB taxonomy): domain Bacteria; phylum Bacillota; class Clostridia; order TANB77; family CAG-508; genus CAG-269. Next base: position 13,757 of record CALXJX010000036.1, on the reverse strand, counting down.
ACTTATAACCAATAAATCTTCCCCTGAAGGATTATCAATAGTAAAACAATCAAACCAGCCTAAAGTTCCACTCTCTTTATCATTTTTATCTTTCTTCAATTCTGCAGTTCCTGTCTTTCCTGCTATTGTTAGACCATTTACCTTCATATCATTTGCTGTTCCTGCTGGATTTTCTACTACCTGTATCAAATCCTGCTTTATCGTTTCTGCAGCCTCTTGAGTAAATACATTTTGTTTCCATATTTGCCCCTTTTCCTCACTTGTTTCTAATATTGGTCTTATCATATTTCCATTATTTGCAAAACTTGAGTAAATTGATGCTATATGTATTGGGTTTACTAAAATATTTCCTTGACCAAATCCTGAATCTGCTAATTTACCTTCTGTTTCTATTGTTTTATTTTCATTAGATGAATATTTTGATTGTGCTAAACTTAATGGAAATTCTAATGTTTCATAAAATCCTAATTTATCTAAATTTTCTGTAAATGTTTTACTTCCTATTTTTAATGCTGCTTGAGCAAAATAAATGTTATCTGAATGTAATAAGCCATTTAATAAATTTCTTGGTCCTGAATAATCTGTTAATGTTGTTACTCTATAATCTCCCCAACTACTATCTTTTTGCCAGCTTGTTCCTCTATACCCAAAATCTTCATTTGGATCAATTTTTCCTGTTGTAAGTCCTATTGCTCCTGTAATTGATTTAAATGTTGAGCCAGGACAATATGCTTGTTGGAATCTATTATATAATGGCTTTCTATCATCACTATTTAGCTCTTCCCATTTTGCGTTTGACATTCCTAAAGTAAAATCATTTGAATTGTATGACGGTGTACTAACTAAAGCTAATAATTCCCCTGACTCTGGATTCATTACTACAAAAAGTCCTTTATCTTCTTTTAATTGCTGATACAGTCCCTTTTGAATATCGCTATCTATTGTTATTGTTATATCTTCTCCGTCTTTTTGTTCTTGTTTTGCTATCTCATGTATTTTGTTTCCTTCTTCATCTACGATATATATTTCACATCCGTCTGTTGCTTTTAATCTATCCTCATAAGCCAATTCTAATCCTGATTTTCCAATTAAACTTGTTGAATTATATCCTTTTCCCTCATTTTTTTCTAAATCTTCTGCTGTTACATTTTGAACATATCCTACTAAATGTGCCGCTTCTTCTCCTAATGTATACACTCTTCCGTCTGCATCTGTTATTTTTATTCCTGGTATTTGTAATAATTGTTCTTTTAATTCAGTCGCGTCTTTTGCTACTTTTTTTATTGGTACGAATGTATCATCTTTTACATAAGATGCTGATAAATATTGATTAATTGTATCTGTTGACATGTCTAAAAGCTCTGCTATTTTTGCTATATTTTCTTCTTTATTTTCTCCTAGTTTTCCTGGAACAATTCCTATTGAAGAGATAATTCCGTCATAAGCTAAATTATTTCCGTCTCTATCTTTTATTGCTCCTCTTTTTCCTTTTATAGTTTGTACTCTAACTTTATAATTATTTTTTAAGTCTGGAAAAATTAGTGATGAATCCCAAATTATTTTATAGTTCTTATCTTCTTTAACTAATTCTACTGTATTTGAAAAGTCTACTTTTCCTGCCACTGTATACATTTCTTCATTATATGATATTTTTGTATTTTTGTCTTCTTTTGAAATTTCTTTGATTTCTGTTGCTATGTCTAAACTTTCTATTCCTTCATAAATATTTTTATTTCTAGTAACAAAATCTTCCTTTGTAATTTCCTGTTTTGAATTGTTGCTTAATAATTCATACATTCCTTCGTAATTTTTTTGATTTATATATGATATGTATGTATTAAATACATCTTCTGGCTTTTCTTGATTTGATATGTACATAATGACTCCTGTTACTATTGCTATGATTAATATAATTGCTATTATAATACCTATTATTATTTTTTTATTTTTCATATTAATTCTCCTTTACTGATAAATTTCAGTTATTGCTATTTTGTTATATAGTAATATTTAGGTCTCATAATTTTTCTATTTTTTTATTTTTGGAACTTATTTGTTATAAAATCTACTATTTGTTCTGCTATTGTATCTTCTTTTGTACTATACCCATGGTCAGCTCCAGCAATATATCCTATATCTTTTTTCTCGTTTGTTATTATATTTGAAACCCTATCTGCCAATTCATCTGCTTTTTGCAATATCATCTCATTATCATTTCCCCATCTCATAAATAACGGAACTTCTATATTGTTTAATTTTTTCAATTCGTTATCTTTTCCATATCTAGCAAAATCAATTTCTTTATTATCTCTTGCATATCTTAAAAATGTTTTTACACTTATTGGATGAATAAATGCGTCTTTTGGCATAAGCTCTTGACCTAAACCTGTTTTTTCTTTCTCCTCTGCCAAATTTATATAAGTATCTAACTTGTCCCTTAGATATACCTTTATTGCTGTTGGTATATCAACTAGAGATAACAGTATTACTCCTTTTATATTTTCTAATATATCATCCTCATCTTCTTTTAGCTCATTATATGTATATACTATTTTTGTACATCCTAAACTATGTCCTTGTAAATAGATGTCTTCATATCCTAATTCTTTTAATTTTAACATTGCTCCTACAATATCCTCATATCCTTCTAATACATCTTCGTAACTTGTACCAGCTAATCTTTTTTCCTTTTTTCCGTCTATATTTTTTCTGATATATTTCATTAATTCGCTTCCTCTATTATTAAAACAGAAGTAGTCTATGTCATGTTCATTTGCTCTTTTTGCAATAATTGTGTCTCTATCTTTAAAACAATTTGAACTCATTCCATGTACTGCTAGTATTACTTTTTTAGTTTGTTGTTCTGATTTATATAGAAAGCCATTCAAAAAGATTCCATCTGTTGCTAAAAAATCGATTCTTTCCATATTATTCGACCTCCTTGTCATATTATATCATTCCATTTTTTAAAAATAAAGTCTTTTTATCTCTTTTTCCTATTTAAGAAAAAAACTTCTGATGAAAACAAATAATTAAATTTCTATTTCACCAGAAGCTCTTTATTGCATAGAAAAATTGCTATACAAAATTTCACATCAGCAAATCTTTGCTATTTTATTCCATTAATAAGTTCATTTTTATCTGTCACTCCAATATATGTTTTTCTTACCTCGCCATTTTCAAATAAAATAATTGTTGGAATACTCATAACATCATATTTAATTGCTAATTCTTGATTATTATCTACATTTACTTTAAATACTTTTAGCTCGTCTTTTAATTCTTCTGCTACTTCTTCTATTATTGGCGTCATCATTCTGCATGGTCCACACCAATCTGCGTAAAAATCTACTAATACTTTTCCTTTTTGTGATAATACCTCTTTTTCAAATTCTTCCCCTTTTAGACTTAAAATTTCCATAACTAATTCCTCCTTGTATAAAATTATTAATTTTTATTATTCTCCTTTTGTATATTTTTCCCTTATGTAATTTATAACTTGTAGTCCAGCAATTGTTCCTTCATATACTGCTTTAGAAACTTGAAATAAACCTCCTGTACAATCTCCACAAGCATATATTCCTTTTACATTTGTTTCCATTTTTTTATTTACAACTATTTTATCTTGTTTTGTGATAATACCTAGTTTTTTTGCAAATTCCGTACTTCCTGCTACTCCTTGAGCTATAAATATTCCGTCAGTTTCTATTTTTTTATGATTTTTTAATATTATTTCTTCTACTTTTTTTTCTCCATTTATTTCTTCTATTTCTTCTGTATTAATATCAACATTTTCAGCTCTAAATTCTGGTGCTTGTTTTCCATTAGTTAATATAGTTATGTGTCTAGCAATGTTTATTAAATCATTTGTCTCTGATATTGCATATTTACCATTTCCTATCACTACTACATTTTTGTCTTTATAAAAAAAGCCATCACATATAGCACAATAACTAATCCCTCTTCCTTCAAATTTATCTATGCCTTTAATATTAGGTTTATTTTTCTTATTTCCTGTTGAAAATATAACTGCTTTTGTATTATATTCATCTTTATCAGTAATTACTCTAAATCCTTCATTTCCTACTAATACATTTAATACTTCTTCTTTTTTTGTATCTACTCCTATATTTTTAGCTTGTTTTATTCCAACATTGTATAAGTCTTTTCCATTTATTCCATTTTCGAATCCATAGTAATTTTCTATTTTTTTTGCTTTCTCTAAACTTGATTCATCACTATATATAATTAATGTGCTTAAGTTTCCTCTTTTTGTATATAAACTTGCTGACACTCCTGCTGGTCCTGCTCCTATTATTATAACATCATAAATCATAAATTATTCCTACTTTCTTTTTTATCGTTCTACTACATGCTATGTTGACATTATATATTTTATATTTTAAAAAATCAACTACTTTATTCTAAATTCATATTATACATGGTAACAATTCAGAGGCTACTGGGGAGAATGATAATTTCTTTCACAATCTTCTCGGCTTGGTCAGTTATAGAAAATAAAAATTTTCTATAACTAAGCATTGTTGCACACAATTTTACTAACGTAAAATTGGCGCACGAACAATAAAGCGGACTTTAAAATGTCATAAACAGATAAAATGTTAAAGAAGTCCGCTATTGTTCTATAGATTATAAATTCTAAGCTTAAAATGACCGAGCCTCTCGTTAATCACGCTTCCTCAGTCATTTTAAGCTAAGAATTTATACATCTATTTCACGGCACATTCGAAACTTGCTCAAGAAATCATCATTCTCCCCAGTAGCCTCTGAATTGTTACTATAAATGTAACTATAAACTTATTATTAGCATATACTATTAAGAGGGAACAAATCGGAAAGCCTAAATTTTTTACTAATTTAATATTTTCTCGTTGGCTTTCCGTAAATTTGTTCTGCGCCAATTTTACACCAGTAAAATTGTGTGCATTCGTTGGAGCGCAGCGATTTTTATACAATAGGAAAGGATGACTTTCCTATTGTATAAAAAAGTTGAAAAATAATATTTAATTCTTTTTCAACTAGATTTGTGCCTTTAGGAAGGGATGAGATTAAATATGGCATATTCAGATAGAGAATTAATTGCAAGAATGATTCAATGTGAAGCTGGTCGGAGAAGGAGATAATGGTATGAAAGCAGTTGCAACTGTTATCATGAATAGAGTTTATGTACCAACCGGAGAATATGCCAGAATTTCTCAAGGAGGAAGTGTCAGAAATATATTATTTCAACCAGGTCAGTTTGATTGTGCAACAGAAACAATTGCAAATCAGTATAATTCTCAAAACATATATAATATGACTCCAACAGATATTCATTATAATATAGCAGATTGGGCATTAACTGGAAATAGATTAAACGAAATGGGCGATTGTCTTTGGTATTTAAATCCTTTTAGACCTTCTTGTTCTTCTACATTTCCTAGTAATGGCTCTGGGACATTACATACAAGGCTTGGAGAACATTGTTTTTATAGACCTACTTCCTTATATCCTCAAACATAATGTTATATTTATTTATCAAAGAAAGGATGTGCTTTTAATGGCTAGTTTAGAAAAAGATCAGGAGAAAAGAGAAAATAGAAACGTTCAAATTAATCAAAATTCTCCAGAAATTTTAACAAATTCAATTTATACTCCTGCATTTTTAAGAGAACAAATTGGAAAGTTGATGAGAGTTGAATTCTTGATTGGAACTAATAATTTAGTTGATAGAATAGGAATTTTAGAAGATGTTGGTGCAAGTTATATTTTACTTAGATCTTTTGAAAATGATAGTTTAGTTTATTGTGATATTTATTCTATTAAATTTATAACTATTTCTACTTCTGGTATTTATGGAGGAATGAATAACAGATATAGTTATTACTAAGTTTAACGTTTAACTATTTTTTAAGTTTCAGTATTTTTTCACCGAGTTTGGGAATATTATCCTTGCTGAGGAAATAACAAGAAGAATAATATCCCAAACTCGGCGAAAAAATACTGAAATCTAAAAACTATCTAAGTTGCGAATCTATTTTATTATATGATATAATTCATTTGGTGAAAATAAATGAAAATATTATTTAAAAATAAGACTAAATATTCAAAAGAAATTTACACAGAATACTTAAACTTTCATAGAAAAAAATACAATTTTTCTTATAAATTATATACAGCTTTTATAATATTCTTAATTTTATTGTGTGTGACAATGCAGATAAAATATCACTATTATACACTAGCTATTATAATGTGTGTTGCATTAACTATATTTTTTTTATGGCAGTTTATACACCCAGAATACCAAGTTGCCAAAGAATATCAAAGCGATAAAATTGCAAATGAAAATGAATTTACTTTCATTTTTTATAAAAAACATTTTAAAGTAGTTGGTAAAAAGCAATTTTCCGATTGTAAATATTATGAATTACATAAAGTATTTGAAACAAATAACTTTTTCTATCTATATTTAGATAAAAATCATGCACTATTACTAAAAAAAGAAGGTTTTACAGTTGGCAATCCAGAAGAATTTTCTACTTTCATAAAAAAGAAAGTTTTATGGAAATATAGCAAATTTAAAGATAAGAAGAATGTGCTTTAAGATTTCTTTGCTATTGCTCTTTTTTTGTTACTATTTACAACCTATATAAGAACAAATCGGAAAGCCTTAAAATTCGTACTAATTTAATCTTTTCTCGTTGGCTTTCCGTAAATTTGTTCTGTGCCAATTTTACGCAAGTAAAATTGTGTGCATTCGTTGGAGCGCAGCGATTTTAAGTTGTAAATAGTAACAAATTAATCTCTTCTTTCAAATTACTTATTTTTATTTCTTTTTCCTCTCCTGTTTGCATATTTTTAAGTTTAATCTTATTCTGTTCTATTTCATCTTCACCAATTATTATAACAAACGGTATTTGTAATTTATCAGCATATTTGAATTTTGCTTTAAGCTTTTTGTCATTCAAATAAATTTCTGTATTAATTCCTGATTCTCTTAATTCTGTTGCAACTTTTATTGGTATTGTTAAATCTTCTACCAATGGTATTATCAATATATCTGATACAGATTTTTTTTCTGCTTTTATTATGTTTAATTCATTTAATTTATAAAATAGCCTTGTTAAACCTATTGATATTCCAACTCCAGGAAGTTTTTTATCAGTATAATTTTCTGCCAAATTTTCATATCTTCCTCCTGAACATACACTTCCCAATTCTCTATAATCATTTAAAAATGTTTCATATACTGTTCCTGTATAATAGTCTAATCCTCTAGCTATTGTTAAATCAATACTAAAATTTTTTTCTGGTACACCAAATAACCTAACATATTTTACTAAGTCACTTAATTCTTGTACTCCTTGTTTATATTGTTCATTATTTATTGCAAGATTTTTTAGTTTTTCTATTTTTTCATCGTTACTACCTTGTATTTCTATAAAATCAATTATTTTACTTATTTGTTCTTTTTTTAGTTCTAATTTTTTTAGTTCTTCTATTACTTTTTCTTTTCCTATTTTATCTATTTTATCTATAATTCTTAGTATCTCTGTTGCATTATCTTTTTGCTCTATACTTTCAAATAAACCATTTAACACTTTTCTGTTATTTATTCTTATTGTAAAATCTTCAAATCCCAATTCTTTAATCAAGTTATAGATTATACTTGGCATTTCTGCATCGTTTATGATATCTAATTCCCCATCACCAATAACATCAATATCACATTGATAAAACTCTCTAAACCTTCCTTTTTGTGGCCTTTCTCCTCTATATACTTTACCTATTTGATATCTCCTAAATGGAAAACTTAGTGTTCCATAATTTTTTGCTACATATTTAGCAAGAGGTACTGTTAAATCAAATCTCATTGATATATCTGTATCTCCTTTTTCGAATCTGTATATTTGTTTTTCAGTTTCTCCTCCTGCTTTTGCAAGTAATACTTCTGATAATTCAAGTATTGGTGTATCTAGTGGTAAAAATCCAAATTTTTGATATGTTTTTTCTATTTTTTCTTTCATCTGATTAAATAATATTTGTTCATTCGGTAATAATTCCATAAATCCAGGTAATGTTCTTGGTTCTGTTTTATTCATTTTTTCACATCCGTTCTATCTTTTTATTTTTAAAATTTCATTTCTAAATTTTTTAATTTATGTCTTTTATTAAACAAATCACTTAGTTAGAGGCTCTGGTAAATCCCATCGCCTCTTAAAAGCTTAATTAAGCTTTCTCTTTTTCTGAGCTTCATTGATTTTATATACATTTTCATCAAATGTATAACACACTACTTGAATTATTCTGTCATACTTTATTTCTACTCGTTTGCAAAACAACGTATCAATAGGTGTTGTAACTATTATATTTCCTCCACCTACTTTTTTAGTCATAAAATCAAAAACTATTCTATCATTTTTTAGAATTGATATTCGTTTTACAGTATATCCAGATATTTCTGTTACAGTGTAACCATAGTCTTCAAGTTTCCGTAATTGGTTTAATTCTAATAGCATTTTTAGCCCTCCTAATTATACTTACTTTTAAGTTTCTTTGATATTATAATTTATAAAATTATTAAAATCAATACTTTTTAGTACTTTTAAGATTCTTACCGGTAACAGTTCAGAGGTCAATGGCAAAAAATATGATTTTCTGAATCGGATCCGAATGTGCCGTGGAATAGATGCATTGGTTTCTGAATTGTTACTTCTTACCAAAGCTTTGGTTTCAACTCTAAATATATAGGCTTTTCATCTCCAATTTTTGTACTCAAACCATGTCCAGGATAGACAATTGTATCATCAGGTAACTTCATTAGCTTATTTATTATTGAATCCATTATATCCTCTATGCTTGAAGTAGGTAAATCAGTCCTTCCCCATGTCCCTCTAAACAATGTATCACCTGAAAACAAACAATTTTCCTTTTCGCAATAAAGAGAAGTTCCTCCTTTAGTGTGTCCAGGTGTATGAATTACTTTTAACTCTAAATTTCCTAAATGTATTAAATCATTATCATCCATTCGTGAATCAGCTTCTAATTCAATTTCTGGCATTCCAATATATGGTGTTAGATTAATCTCTGGATTATTTAGCCCTTCACTATCATCTCTATGAATTAAAATCTTTCCTCCACATCTACTTTTTAATTCATTCACTCCTGCAATATGGTCTCCATGACAATGTGTTAAATAAATATATTTTAAATTTCCTTCTAGTATATTTATCATTTCTACTATTTTATCAACGTCACCCGCTGGATCAATAACCATTATTTCTTTACTTTGTTCGTCTAAGATTATATAGCAGTTTGTAGGATCACCTACCCATGTATCTATTTTTAGTTCTTTTAAAATCATTTGTGTTTTGTCCTTTCTTAGATTTTTTAATACCTAATAATATCTCTCAGCTGTCATTAAAAATTAGTATTATTTCTTTCTCTTTACTTCGTAAACACTATCAACTTTTCTTATAACTTTTAAAGCTTTATTTAGTTCATCTAGGTTTTCAACCTCTAAAGTTATATCTATTATTGCAATCCTTTCTTTTGTTGTCTTTGTATTAACTCCTAAAATATTTGCTTTTGTAGTACCTATTTCTTTTAAAATATCTACCAAAAGTCCAGTTCTATCGTTTGAATATACCTCTATATCCGCTTGATAAGAAGATTTATTTTCATTATACCATTCTACATCAATCATTCTGTTTTCTTCTGAAATTAAGTCTTTTACATTATAACAATCTTTACGATGTACAGATACTCCTCTACCTTTTGTAATATATCCTACAATTTCATCACCTGGCAGTGGATTACAACATTTCGATAATTTTACTAGGCAATTATCTATTCCTTTTACAATTACTCCAGAACTTGATGGCTTTGGCTTTTTTTGTTTTGCTTTTTTTAATTCTTCTAGTTTTTGTTCTATGTCTTCTTCTTGATGCTCTTTTCTATATTCTTGTAACATTCTTGCAATTATTTTTACTGCAGAATTTGCTCCAAATCCAACTGCTGCATACATCTCTTCTAAATTCTTATATTTATATTTATCTAGCATTGCATCAATATATTCTTGCTTAAAAAAATCGCTATGTGAAAATCCTATTCTTTTAATTTCTTTTTCTATTAAGTCTTTACCTTTTTCAATATTCTCTGCTTTTTGTGCTTTCTTAAACCAACTTTGAATTTTGTTTTTAGCACTTGTACTTTTTACAAATTTTAACCAATCTCTGCTTGGCCCCTTTGAGTTCTCAGATGTTATAATTTCTACAATATCTCCGCTTTTCAAAGGTGTAATAATCGGCATCATTTTACTGTTGATTTTACATCCTGTCATTTTGTTTCCTATTTCTGCATGTATTGTATAAGCGAAATCTATTGGCGTTGCACCTCTTGGTAATACTTTAATTGCACCTTTAGGAGTAAATACATATACCTCATCTTCAAATAATTCAGTCTTTAATGTATTTAAAAATTCTTGTGGATCTTGCATTTCCTTTTGCCATTCCAGTGTCTCTCTTAGCCACGCAAGTTTATCTTCTTCTACTTTCACAGTCGTCTTTTTGCCAAAATAATTTGCTTCTTTATATGCCCAGTGTGCAGCAATACCATATTCAGCTACTCTATGCATATCCCATGTACGAATTTGTACTTCAAAAGGTGTTCCTTTGTCTCCTAATAGTGTTGTATGTATTGATTGATACATATTAGGCTTTGGCACAGCTATATAGTCTTTAAATCTGCCTGGCATTGGACTATACATTTCATGTACTACTCCTAGTGCTGCATAACAATCTTTTATAGAGTTTACTAATATTCTTAATGCAAATAAATCATATATTTGGTCTAATGTTTTATTGTCTCTTTTCATTTTTCTGTATATACTATATAAATGTTTTGCTCTTCCTGTAACTTCTGCATCGATTTTTTGTTTCTTTAATTCTACTCGTATATCTCCCATTATTTTTTCTATGAATTTTAGTCGTTCTTCTCTTTTTTTATTAATTCCTTCAACTAATTCATGATATTCTTCTGGGTATAAATATTTAAATCCTAAATCCTCTAGTTCCCATTTTAAAGAATACAATCCTAACCTATTTGCAAGTGGTGCATATAGTTCCATTGTTTCTTTGGCATTTGCAATTTGTCTATCTCTTTTTAAATATTTTAATGTTCTCATATTGTGAAGTCTATCTGCAAGTTTTATTAGAATAACTCTGATGTCTTTCCCCATTGCTAAAAACATTTTTCTGTAATCTTCTACTTGTTGTTCTTCTATTGATTCAAATTGCAAGTTTCCAAGTTTAGTAACTCCTGCTACCATTTCTGCAATTTCTTCACCAAATTCTCTTACAATATCCTCATTGGTTACATCTGTATCTTCTACAACATCATGTAGAAGTGCAGCACAAATAGTACTGTCATCTAATCCAATGTCAGCTAAGATATATGCAACATTTAATGGATGCACAATATATGGTTCTCCTGAACGTCTACATTGATCTCCATGATGATTAGTCGCATAATTATATGCTTTCATAATTAATTTATTATCTACTCTTCTTGCATGTTCTTTTCTTTTTGCTATAACATCTTGAATTGTTACTTCTTGTTTTTCTTCTTGCATATTATCACTTCCTATTTTTATGTAAAAATTTTTATATTAAAAATTAATTGACTTCATAACATCTTTTATATTAATTTGCAAACTTTCAACACCATTGAATGAATTGATTTCTAAAACTCCAACAATGTCAATTTTATCTCCTATTCTATATTCCTCTGATAAATTTCCTAAATTAAAACCTATTGCATTTACAATAGTATTATTATCTTTTAATGTTAATTTCAAATGCTTTCCTTCAGATAATGCTCTTATTGAATCAATTTTTAAATTTTTAAACGCAAACACTGGCATTTTGTTGCCTTCTCCAAATGGCTCTAATTTATTTAGACTCTCTACCATATCTTTATTTATATTATTCAAATTAATTTGTGCATCTACATTAATAATTGGCGTGATTTCTTCTATGTGGGCTTCTTCAGCTATTTTTTCGAACTCTTTTTTAAAGGCTTCTAATTTTTCTTTTTTTACAGTTATTCCAATAGCCATGGCATGTCCACCAAATTTTTCTATTGTGTCTGAACACTTCATTAAGGCTTCATGCAAGTCAAATCCAGGTATACTTCGTCCTGAACCTTTGCCAAATTCGTCTCCTTCTTCAAAACTTAATAATATACTTGGCTTAAAATACATTTCTGTAATTTTAGACGATACTATTCCTATTACACCATGATGCCAATTTTCACCACTTACTATTATGGTATTTTTCTCTTGTAAATTATTTTCTTCTATTTGTTCCACTGCATTATTAAATATCTTTTTTTCTATTTCTTGTCTTTTCATGTTGTATTCATTTAATTTTTTTGTTAATGTGTTAACTTCATTGATATTTTTAGCTAAAAATAATTCTAGGGCATCTTCTGCTTTTCCCATTCTCCCACACGCATTAATTCTTGGAGCTACTCCAAATGATATGGTATTCGAATCTATTTTAGTATATCCAGATGAATTTATTATTGATCTTAGCCCTATATTTCTAGTCTGTTTAATTAATAACATTCCCAACTTTGCTATAACTCTATTTTCATCTATTAATGGTACAATATCTGATATAGTACCTATACATACTATATCTAAATATTTTAAATATTCTTCTTCCTTCAATCCTAGTTTTATTCCAATAGCTTGAATTAATTTAAAGACTACTCCTACACCTGCTAGCTCTCTAAAAGGATATTTACTATCTTTTCTTTTATTATCTATTACTGCTAGAGCTTTTGGTAATTCATTTCCAGCTTCATGATGGTCTGTTACTATGGTTTCTAATCCTAATTTATTTGCATAGTCTATTTCATTTATAGCAGATATTCCACAGTCTACTGTTATCATTAATTGGCATTCTGATTTAGCTATTTTTTCTATTGCAGGGTTGTTTAATCCATATCCTTCTTCAAGTCTATTTGGAATATATTGATTTACTTCTAATCCTCTTTCTTGTAAAAAACCTTTTAGTACTGTGATACTTGTGATTCCGTCAACATCATAGTCTCCGTAAATAGTAACTTTTTCTTTGTTTTTTATTGCCTTTATTATTCTATCAACTGCTATTTCCATGTCTATCATTAAAAATGGATTGTGAAAGTCTGCTCTTGTTGGCTCTAAAAATAGCCTGATATCTTCTTTTTTTGTTATTCCTCTGTTTACTAGTATTGTGGCTAATAATGGATTTATTCCATAGTTTTTTGTTAATTCTTCTACTTTTTCGTTTTGTGTATCATATATTTGCCATTTTTTATTCATATTCCTCTCCCTAATTTAACTTTTCTACTATTGTATAACATTTTATCGTTTTTTTAAAGTGTTTTGTTATAATTTACAAAATAAATAGCAACCGTTCAGAGGTCAATGAGGTAAAATACTTTCTTGAGTAAGCTTCGAATGTGCCGTGGAATAGACGTATAAATTCTTTGCTTAAAATAACTGAGGAAGCGTGATTAACGAGAGGCTCGGTTATTTTAAGCTTAGAATTTATAGTCTATAGAACAATAGCGGATATCTTTAACATTTTATCTGTTTATGACATTTTAAAGTCCGCGTTATTGTTCGTGGTTAGTATAAACTTTTAGTAGGGAAAATTTGATAAAAAAATTGAATAAGAGATACCAATTTGATAGAATATTTTTAT
>CALXJX010000035.1 GCA_944388735.1 uncultured Clostridia bacterium | reverse complement strand
GCTGTTCCTAATTCTGATTTCGCACCTTCTAAAACTCTTTCTACATCACTGTCTACTGATGTGTATAAAAATGCTACCTTTGTTTGCATTAGGTCTACTACCGCTTTTGCAGCTGTTTCCTTTCCTTGTGTATAACTGTCTTCATTTGTACTCCATCCAACGTTTGACTTTAACATAATATACTCCTCCTTCGTATTCTAAATTATACCCAAATTATATCAATAATATTTTTTTATTACAATAATATTTACAAAAAAGTAATATAATTGTAATATATTGGATGTTACTATTGGATATTACAGATTGCTAAATTATAAAAAAGAGCTTATACTATCTTTTTGAATATTTTCTCGGCTTGCTCCATAGATTATAAATTCTAAGTTTTAAATAACCGAGCCTCTCGTTAATCACGCTTCCTCAGTTATTTAAAACTAAGAATTTATACATCTATTCCACGGCACATTCGAAAATATTAAAAAAGATAGTATAAGCTCTTTATAATATAATTCAAAGTAATATAAAACTTGTAATGTTCAACAAAAAAAAGAAAGGCCATTTTTAATTAGACCTCACTTTTTTAATATTGCTTATTAAATTTCTTCTTGTATTTTCATTAAATATAAATTTTCAAAAAAGCTAATACAAAATATGCTATGTAATAAATTGCTTCAATAGCAACAAATTTTTTGATAAAATCCGAATTTTTCTCTGTTCCAAAAACTGTTTTTGCTGCAAAATACATTAACACTATTGATATTACATTACATAAACTATTAAAAGGTGTTGTAATCATACTTATTTGTGATGAAAATACGGTTAATATATTAACAACTGATGCTATAACTAATGGTATACTAGCTGTTGTAACCACTGTTAAAACTGTAATTAATGATTTTTTATTGTCTTTGTTCATTACAAAAATTATTATTGACATAACTAAAACCATTAATATTGGTGTTATAGCTGTTATAAGAACAGACAATATGCTTTGACCTATATGTGAATATCCATATATACTATTCAACGAAAAGCATCTTCTAACTACTTCTGCAATTATCCATACTGCCACTATTATTATTGCATACTTAAAAAATTTATTTGTGTCTTTATTTACAACCTCTTGCATTGTTCCTAATGGGTCTTTAAATATATCTCCTATAAACCCTTTTGTTTCAACAGTATCTTTCTTTATGTTTACATTTTTTATTGTGTCCTTAACTTGATTTACTGTATTAGAAGCCTCTGACTTTAATTCTTCTGTGTTTACTTTTTGTTCATTATTTTCTTCCATGAAAATTCCTCCTTTTATTTTATTATATAATTATAAATTTAATTATATTCCCTTAACTTGCCCTAAACACATATAGCAATAAAATAAATTTCTTTTAAATTAATTAGTCTCCTAAATTGATTCCTATATTTCTTGCAGTAATAACTAGGTCATGATCCATTGTTACTTTTCTAATATTGCTTTCTTCTGTATTACCTGAAACTGCACCTATTTCTTTGTTGTTTCCTACAACATCTTCTAATGTAGCATAATCCAATTTTCCATTTTTCATAACCGCTAATGTTCCAAACTTTCCTTCTAAAGCAAGTTCCATTGCTTTTACACCATATTTAGTTGAAAGTACTCTATCAAAAGCTGTCGGAGTTCCTCCTCTTTGCATATATCCTAATGTTGTGTTTCTTGCTTCTAATCCTGTTAATTCTTCTAATTGTTGTGCTATTACTTGACCTACTCCACCTAATTTTGTATTATCTACACCTTTTCCGTTATCTCTAGTTCCCATTATTGTTATTTCTCCATTAATAGGTTTTGCCCCTTCTGCAACTACTACAACACTGAAATTTTTTCCTCTTTTTTTTCTGTTTTCTATTTTTGTTGCAACTTTTTTTATGTCATAAGGTATTTCTGGAATTAATGCCACATCCGCACCACCAGCTATTGCTGATTCTAATGCTATCCAGCCAGCATATCTTCCCATTACTTCTAATACCATTATTCTATGATGTGTTTCTCCTGTTGTATGAAGTCTATCTATTGCTTCCATAGCTACTGATACCGCTGTATTATATCCAAATGTTATTTCTGTACAAGCCACATCATTGTCAATTGTTTTTGGAACTCCTATTACATTTACACCTTTTGTATAAAAATCTCTTGCTGATTTTTGTGTTCCGTCTCCTCCTAGTGTAAATATGCAATCAAATCCAAATTCTTTTATATTTTCTATACATTGGTCTGATAAATCCTTATATTCTACACTTCCGTCTTCATTAACCACTTTATAATTAAATACATTTGCATTTGTTGAAGATCCTATTATCGAACCTCCTTTTGGCAAAATTCCTATTGCTTCTCCATTTGCTGCTGTTGATAATAATTCAAAATCTTTTTTTACTAATCCATTATATCCGTCTATAATACCGTAACATTCTACTCCATGATTTTCAGCTGTTTTTACTATCGCACGAATTACGGCATTGAACCCTGATACATCTCCTCCATTTGCTAATATTCCTACTTTTTTTAACATGTTAAAATCCTCCTTCTGTATTTGCTTACTTATTTATTATATCAATAAATTAAATTTTTACAACACTTTTGGAGGATTTTTTTAATTATTATTTTAATAGTTAATCATTATATATAACAAAATTTACATTTTGCATTGCAAGTCAAAGTACATTCCCAAAATAAATCAATTAGTCTGTGTTTTAGTAAATTTTTTTCAACATAGCTTTTTAGCAAAGTTAACTCTCCTAATTTATATATTTTTTTTAACACATCTTATCCCCCTTAGCAACTTTAAATTAGGTTGTCCACACAACTTGTTTTGTATTTATATACTTTATATACAATAGATTATATGCTTTTGTCAATGTTTAATAGAAAAATTTGCATTTTTTCGTAAGAGTTCAGAGGTCAAAGGGGAAAGTATGATTTCTTGACCAAGCCGAGAAGATTGCTCAAGAAATCATACTTTCCCCTTTGACCTCTGAACTGTTACCTTTTTTCTGCACACAAATATAAAGACTATATCTATTAATACCTTATTTAGTAATATCTTTTTTAATAAGGATTATTGTCGTTAAATGACAATACAAATGCACAAAAATTTATGCAATAATATTTTTATAATTCATAATTAAGGTGGTTGTATGATTAAGGAAAAAAGAAAATGCAAAAAGTATACGCAAGAAAAAATGTCCCAAATCTTAGGCATTAGTTTAAGACAATATGTAAGAATAGACAATGAAGAAGATTTGCCAAGAAGAGACGTTCTAAAAAACTTGATTGATGAATTAGAATTAACAAATGAGGAAATAGGAGAATATATAAGAAAAATGACTCAAAATACCGCCTAATTATGGAGGGTTATTTTTTTGTCAACTATCACTTTGTTGAAATATGTATATTTTCAATTTGAGCTCCCATTTCTCGAGAAATAATATTTTGTATCTGTGCAACCTCTTCTTGTTTAATTTCGTTTGCACCTATAATAATACTAATGCTATCACCATTTACAAAAATAACGCTATTTTCAAAACCTTTTGTTTTTATTAAATTTTCACAAATCATAATTTTGTTTTTTGTTTCATTAATCTTCGTAATTTCCTGTGTTGCTGTTTGTTTTTGAGTTTCTAGTGAATTTGAACTGTTCAAAATTTTCTCATAGCTTTCTATCATTTGAGAATACATTGTATCTCTTTCTAATTTTGATTTCACAAAATAGTCGCTCGTATTACTACTGCTAGTTTCAATTGTATTGCTAGTAGTATTCGAATTATTTTTTACATTTGTATTCTCAGTCGCTACTACATTTGTATCAATATTAAGATTACTATTAGATGTACTATTCGGTGTAGTAGTATTATTTTCATTCAAATCATTATTTGAAATTGTATTAGAATCAGCTTCTGTATTTGCTGTACTAAGATTTGTTTCATTTTCTGAAGTAAGATCATTACTGTTAACTAAAGTTGCATCACCAATATCTGCTAATTGTGTATCATCACCAGATTCCATTTGTATGCTAGTTTCTAAAGAACTATCTTTTTCATTATTAGTTGTGTAATTTAAATATCCTGCTGTCATTAGCATTAATGCAATAACATAAATAATCACTTGATTTTTTTTAAATATTTTCATATAACCCTCCATAAGCTTATTAACAAAATTTAATTATTTTAATTCATCTCAAAAACTTGTATTTTATGAGTTGCTAATCCAGTAACTGCTTCAACAGCTTGTATTATATTTGTTTTGACTGTTGCATCTGATGCTCCTTTAGCAGTTATAATTGCTCCCTCCACTTTTGGCTGAATTATCTTTTGAGTAATTGGTGTTTTTTCACCGTCCACTTCTTTATATACTATGTCTTTTTGAGTATCTGTTTCCTGAATTTTTCTGGTTCCTCCAGACTCATCACTTTCCTCTGTATTGCTAACTTTAGAATTCTCATTATACATTGCTACTACTTCACTTGTCTCAGAATAATTTATAAATACTTGAACTTCTCCAACACCTTGTATTTTGGATAAAATATTTTCTAGCTTTTCTTCTAAGTCAAATTCTGTCTCTTCAGTTGTAATATTATTCGCCTCTGTATCTGTTAATGCTAATTTTTTTGAAGTAGTATTTGTTTCTTGTTTTGTTGTTGTTTTTTTATCATTCCAAATTAAGTTAATTGCTACAATTGTTATAATTAGTATTACAATAAAAAACACCAAATTTTCTATTTTTCGCTTATTATTTCCCTCTTGTTCTTGTCCTTCATCTTTACCAATTAACTTTTTTAATTTATCTCTAAACATTTTTCACTCACCCCATACTCTTCTATTAAAAATTTTTTTAAATTTTGTATGTCTGATTTCGATATGCTATTTTGATTCGCATCTTGATTAGTTTTCTGAATATCCTCTTCTGAATTCTTAGATATATTTATAGGATTTATTTTTATTTTTTGAATTTCAGTAACAATTTTATTTTCAATTGTTTCTTCAATAGAATTAGTATTTTCATTTGTATCTGCTTGCTCTTGTTTTTTGCTTATACTTAGTCTAATTTGTGTAATTTTTGTTTCATTTTCTTCATCTTTTATATTAGCTATTACATTACAATCTTCCACTACATATCCTTTTTCTTCAACTTTTTTGGTTATATCTTTTTCCATTTCTTGCGTATATAATTTTTCTATTCTCTGGTTCATCGATACTTGATTTACATTTGTAGAACTTACAGTTTCTGTTTGTGTAAAGTTTTCTAACGATATTTCATTCAAATCAAATTTATCTTTATTTTGTATAAATGGTGCTATTATATTGAATAATATAAATATTCCCATTACCATTCTAATATATTTTTTTATTTTATTATTAGGTAATAACATTTCTAAAATAGAAACAATTATAATTGCTACCCCTAAACTTTTTATAGATGAACTTAAAAATTCTATCATTTTTATTCCTTCTTGTGCCAATGGGGACGTGTTTTTTTGGCACAAATTATATAAATTTAAAATATAATTTTGGTAAAATATATTTTGTGCCAAAAAAACACGTCCCCATTGGCACAAATCATCTGTACATCATACCGCTATTGGATATCTTCAAAACTAACGTAGTACCTATAATAAGCATAAATGATATAGACGCTAATATTGCTAAAAATATCTTAAAAACATCCCCTACTTGTTCTAGTAAACTAACTATATTTTTGTCAGCTATTGGTTCACAAATACTTGCAAGTAATTTGTAGGATATTGTTAGTATAGCTAATTTTAATATTGGAATTATACATATTCCTACTACTATCAAAACTCCAACTAAACCAACTGCATTTTTTAAAATTATTCCACATCCTAAGACAGTGTCTACTGCATCTCCTAATACTTTTCCTACAATTGGAACGGCTGAACTTACTATTGCTTTTGTTGTTTTAGCTGTAATTCCGGTCAACACTGCTAGACAAGGTTCCTTCTAATGATATGACACCTACAAATATAGTTAATGTTATACTCAATGCCCATATTATTCCTGATTTTAATATTTTTGATAATCTGTCTATTTGTATTTTATCTGTTAATTTTGATAATATTATTAAACTTGCAAATATCAAAACTAGTGGTATTATAATTGTTTGTATTAAGTTTCCTATAAAGTTTATCATAAATAAGATAATCGGCTCTATTATGCCACTAGTAGTTATGCTTCCTGTATAAAGCATTAATGAAATCAGAAGCGGTACTAACATATTCATGAACCCTACTAGATTTGTACAGGTTTCTTGAACCATTTTTATAATATCTGAAAAATTCGTTAGTACAATTGTAACAATTAATATATATTGTACATAATAGATTAATTTAGATATATTGTCATTTTCCAAACTTTCACTTATTGATTTTAATAAACTATGTACTAGAATTATAACTAAAATACTTCCAATTCCTTTTAAACTTTCTATAAATTCTTGTCCAAGTAAATTTAGAACTCTTTTTAAAATAGTTGTATTGTCTACTTCTCCTTTTATAGCATTTTGTAAAATATCATTTACATCTATCCCTTCAAAAAACTCACCTGAATACTCTTGAGCCCCCTTTATAAAATCTGATATTCCAAATTCTTCTTGTTGACTTTCAATGGTTTCTGTTGTATCTTCATCAATGGAATAGCTTATCGGTATATTTATAAAGAATATCATCAATATGATAATGATTATCATAATTATTTTTCTTATCAATTTTCTTTTTTGTATAGTTCTTGTCATTCGTAACATCTCCTTAAGCTGTTATTATTGCTGTCAGGAATTTAGTAACTTTTGCTCCCAGATTTTTTCGTAATTTTGAGTCTTTACTACATTTGAAATTTAGCTTTTTATCTTGAATATCTGTTATGGCAGGATTTTTAGAATAATTTCTAATAAATTAGATATTATTGGGATAGACATTGAAATAATAATTATCTTACTTCCTATTTCTATTTTACTAGCAAGAGCTCCTTCTCCTGAATCTTTACATATACTAACTGCAAATTCTGATAGAAATGCTATTCCTGTTATTTTAATTAATATAACTAAAAATGTTGAATTTATTGATGCTTTACTTGTCATTGTTTGTAATAAGTTTATTATTCCTGTTAGCTTGTCCATTACAAATATTAAAATCAAAACACCTGTAAGTAAACTTATGTATATAGCAAATTCGGGCTTGTATTGTTTTATGAGTATAATGATTACTAAAGCTATAAGTGCAATTCCGATTATTTTTATTACTTCCATATCTTTCCTCCAAAAAAGTTCTTTCAAACAAGTCTTTCTTATAAATTGAAAATTGTTCTAACTGTATCAAAAAGTCCACTAATTTCTTTTATAACCATAGTAAGAACAATAACTAATCCAGCTAATGTTGTCATCATTGCTTGATCTTCTCTTCCTGCCCTAACTAAAACTTGATGTAAAACAGCTACTAAAATTCCTATTGCAGCAATTTTAAATAACAAATTAATATCCATATTTTTTATAATCCTCCTTTAAGCCATAAATCTTTGATATCAATTTTTTCTTCTACTCGAAACCACATATAATAATAAAAGTAAAATTTTTATATTAAAATAATCACAATGACCAATCCTATTGTTGTACCAAGCCTTATATATAATTTTTCATTTTTTTGTTTTTCTTCTTGAGCTTGTTTTATTTGAGTCTCAAGAAAATTTTCTGTTATTTCTATTTGACTTATTTGTCCATTAACATCAGTTTGTCCTAATAATTTTGATAACATTTTTAAAGTGTTTTTATCTTCTTTGGTTAAATTATTTTTGCTTTCTTCAATAGCTTTTATCCACGCTTCTTCAGCACTAAGGTTTTCCATATTTTCTCTAGAGCTTTTAAAAATATTTGATATATTTCGATTCGAATTATTTGATATTTCTTCAAAAATTTCTGGAATAGGTTGATATGTAAACTTTATTTTAGATTTGAATATATTTAGTGCATTTTTCATTTCTTCTAGCTCTTGTAATCTATCTGTATACTTTTTTGCTATAATTTTTCCTATTAAATTCGCTGAAATAAATATTAAAAATAACATTACATATTTTATTATCTGCATAGCTTATCACATCCCTTTCTTAAATTCGTTATGAAGTTGTCCTACTTTTATCTCTAATATTATATTCACCTAATTTTTATTTAGAACATATTTTTAAAATTTTTTAGATTTTTATAACAAATCGGAAAGCCTTAAAATTCGTACTAATTTAATCTTTTCTCGTTGGCTTTCCGTAAATTTGTTCTGCGCCAATTTTACGCAAGTAAAATTGTGTGTAATTGTTTGAGCGAAGCGATTTTTATACAAAATGAAAGGATAACTTTACTATTATATAAAAATAACTTTTTCAATCAATTTATTTTCAATTAAAAAATTTACATCACTATTATTCTTCACATCTTCTAAACTTTTTCCATGCATTGTAAAAATCCCTTTCACACCAGAAGAAATAGCCTCTTTTATAGCTTGTACATCTTCTTTCGAACCAATTTCATCACATGCAATAATTTCAGGTGCCATTGACCTGATTAGCATTTTCATACCTTTTGATTTAGAAATATTTTCTATAACATCTGTTCTTAATCCAACATCATTTTGAGGAATTCCCCTATACATTGCTGCAATTTCCCCTCTTTCGTCAACCACTCCACATGTTTTACCTCTAAAATTCCACTCTTCTATCCCGTTGCTAAGTCTTCTAATAGTGTCTCTCAATATAGTTGTTTTCCCTTTTCCTGGTGGAGAAATAATTAATGTGTTATAAATATTATTATTCTCTATATCTATAATTTCCTTTAAAATTTTGTCACTACAATTCAATACTTCTCTTGCTATTCTAAAATTTAAACTTGTAATATATTTTAAATTTTGTACATCATCATTTTCAACAACCGCTGTCCCAGCAATTCCTATTCTATGGCCTCCCCTTACAGTTATAAACCCTTGACTTATTTGGTTTTTATACGCATAAATAGAGTTATCACATAACTTTTCCAATGTCTGTAAAATTTCTTGTTGTGTTACTAAATATTCAACAATCGCCTCTATCCCTCTACCCTTTAGAAGAATAGGTCTCCCAACTCTTACTCTTATTTCTTGTAGATTTTTTTCTATTTGCGGATTATTTGTTAATGCATTTACTAATATGTTATATATATTATTGGGAAAATATTGAATAACTTGTCTAACATCTTTCATTTACATTCACTTCCCTCTTTTCAAAGCAACCTGTCCCTCCTGGCAAAAAATTGTCAAATGAACCCGTCCCCAAATGCCAAAAAATTGCCAAACGAACCCGTCCCAAATGGCAAAAAAAGAAACATATCATTTTATTATATGCTTCTTTCTTCAATATATTACTTCTAAATTATTTTTTATTGATAACTGCTCTGTATATTAATCCTGTATTTTCATCAATTTCGAATTCAACTTTGTAACTATCTTCTACATTAATACTGCTTTTAATTAATGTTATATTTTGCTCTGTTACATCATATTCTTGCCCATCAAAATTAATTTCTTTTATTTTTTTTGTTTCATTATCTTGTGATGAATTATTATTTTCTATA
Organism: uncultured Clostridia bacterium; assembly: GCA_944388735.1. Classification (GTDB taxonomy): domain Bacteria; phylum Bacillota; class Clostridia; order TANB77; family CAG-508; genus CAG-269. The sequence goes on along the minus strand of CALXJX010000035.1, from coordinate 6,916 downwards.
ACAGTTAATAATCCTTTTACTGTTGCCCCTTTTTGATTTGTATTTTCATATAAAGTGAATTTCTCATTGAAGGCTGTTATTTCCAATTCTGATAAACTACTTGATATTGTTCTTGCTGCAGAATTAACTATTAATAAATTTACAGGATTTAACATTAATACTGGATTTTGATTAGCTGTTAGTTCTAGTTCTTTCATTAATTTTTCATTTACAAGCACTAATCTTTCAGATATTTTTGCTAACAAATCTTCAACATAACTTTGATCTTGTGTGTTTAATATTATAGCATTTTCGTCTTTGAATTCTTCTATTTCTACATTATCCACAAATGTATTTGTATTATTGATTATATATTTATAGCTTAAAATTTCTGTAGTTTGAGTATTAGCATTTTCATTTGTTTCATTATTATTTGTATTATTTTCATTGTTGCTTTCTTGCTCTGTTTCTGTCTGTGATGATTCCATTGGAATATTTATTCCTAATTCATATAATTCTTGTACTGTATTCATTTCTTGTAATCCAGTATATTTCAAGTTTAAAACCATTTCTAATTGATCTTCTTCATTATTATTTTCTTTAAGTTCTTTTATCGTTGCCTGGTATACTATCTCGTTCTCATTTTTTGATTTTTTGATATCTATGTTTACTCCTTCTGGTATTGTTATATTTATTTGAGCTAGTTCTCTGTTTTGTTCATATACTGTAATTACTATATTTTCTTGATTATTTTCATCAAAATAGTTTTCGATAGTGTTTATTAAATTATCTATTGATTTTACAAGATTATCTGTATTTTCATTGATAGTTTTTAAGGTTGCTTCATCTGTTTTTAATGTTGTTAACAATTGTATAAGAATGTTTTTTATTTGTTCTGAATTTAAAGTTAGTTTATAACCTGTTAAATTATCTTTAGTTTCTTTAGAAAAATTACTATCTTGTAAATTTTCTTGCATGATATTTATATATTTTTTCATTATGTTTTCTTGATTGTTTTCGTTGTTGTTTGTATTTTTTGATATATTTATTGCAGGTATTGAAATAGTTTCTGATGTTACTTCTTTTCCTTCTTCTACCGCAATATATTTACTTCCTACATATTTTGTTTGTAGTCCAATTATATTATTTATTTGTCTATAATTTATAGGAAAATTAACATTGTTAGAATAATTTAGACTAATAGCTTGTTCTGATTTGTTTTCAGGTATATTCACTTTTCCTTCATAACTTATATTAAAATTATTTATGTATTGAAGAGATTCTAATTCTTCACCGTTTTTTGTTATTTCTACGGAAAAGTTTCCTTTATCTTGATATGGATTATTCTCTACCTTTGTATGATACTCTACGATTTTTTCATCAGCAATTTGTGAGAAATATTTCAGAAATAAGTACTTATTACTTCTAAACATATCTGTAGTTACAAATGCAAATGTAAATCCTCCTAAAATTATTAGTAATATTACTAGAATTATGATAATAATTAATAATTTTTTGTTTTTCTTTTGTCCCATAAGATTTCTCCTTTTATTTATCTTTATTCTTCTTCCCAGTTATGATAAATATTTGACACGTCATCTAATTCTTCTAGTCTTTCTATTAATCTTTCCATTTTCTCTGTATTTTTTTCATCAAGTTTTACTGTTGTTGTTGGTATCATTTGGATATCTGCTTCTAAAAATTCTAGTCCTGCTTCTTCAAGTCTTTCTCTAACTTGCGAAAAATCTGATGGGTCTGTTGTTATTTCATATACTTCTTCTGAACTTTCAAAGTCTTCTGCTCCCGCATCTAATGCTAACATCATTAATTCTTCTTCGTCCATTTTTGTTGAAGCTTTTTCTATTACTATTATTCCTTTTTTGTTGAACATATATGATACACATCCTGTTGTTCCTAAGTTTCCACCTGCTTTATCGAATACATGCCTTACATCTGCTGCTGTTCTATTTTTGTTGTCAGTTGATGCTTCTACAATTACTGCTACTCCGCTTGGTCCATATCCTTCATATACTATTTCTTCATAGTTTTCATTACTTGTTGATGCCTTTTTTATTGCATTGTTTATTGTGTCATTTGGCATGTTTGCAGCTTTACATTTTGCTATTACTGATTTTAGCTTTGAGTTTCCCGCAGGATCTGGTCCTCCTTGTTTTACTGCTATTAATAGCTCTCTTCCTAATTTTGTAAATATTTTTCCTCTTGCTGCATCTGCTTTTCCTTTTTTGGCTTGTATGTTATGCCATTTACTGTGTCCGGCTCATTTTTAATTCCTCCTTCTCAATTTTTTCAATATTTAAGCAACTTTCAGTTGTGTCAAAATTGTGCCAGAAATTTCAGACTGTCTTTTATGTAAATAGATGTTAGATTGTTAAATTTGTCCATTTTCAAACGACGCTATTGGTATTCTATCATACTTTTTCTATTTTGTGTAGTACCTTTTTACAAATATTTTTTGTGCTTTACTCATATATAATTTACAATTAATGTTTGTATTTCTACCCTACACCTCACCTCATTGACAGAAACACCTAAAATTTCTGCTAACTTCGGAATAGCATTAACTTAAAGACAAGATAATCTTAGAAGCATACACCAAATTTCTATAAAAAATATGGTATGAGATTTTAAGTTCTCCCATACCACATATAAATCTTAATCTACATTAATTAATTCATATTCTCTTGTTCCAGCCCCAAGTTCTTCTGCTGCTTCTATTGTATGAACACCATGTAAAGATTCTATCCTTTTTATTAAAATATCTTTTCCTGGGTCTTCTGAATTATATACAAGATCTAAACAAGCCTGGTCTATTGCAACTGGATCTAATGATGTTAAAATTCCTATATCTTTCATACATGGTAGCGATGCATTTGCATCACAATCACAGTCTTTTGATATATTTTTCATAATATTTATAAATGCCATATTTCCTTTAAAATAGTCCAATACTGATTCTGCTGCATCTGCCATTGCTTCTAAAAATCTATCTTGTTCTGGTAAATTCTCAAATAATTTTGTTTGGTCGTCTGTTACTCCAGCTGTATGGATTAAAGTTTTTCCAGCTGATGAAGCACATCCTATTGATAATTGTTTTAATGCTCCACCATAACCTCCCATTGCATGTCCTTTGAAATGCGATAGTATAAGCATTGAGTCATAATTTGCTAAGTTTTTTCCAACATAATTTTTCTTTAATATTTTTCCATTTGGAATATCTAATACTAAATCTGGACCTTCCCTATCTAATAAATCAAATTTAAAATATTTATCCCATTCATGTTCTTTTATAAGTTGTAAGTGTTTTTCTGTATAGTTTCTCGCTCCTTCATATGCTGTATTACATTCCACAACTGTTCCATCAACATAATCAATCGTTTCTTTTACAAATTCTGGTCTTAAATAATTTTGGTTTCCTTTTTCTCCCGAATGCATTTTTACTGCGACTTTTCCAGGCAATTTTTTACCTAATGTTTTAAACATTTTTACAATGTTCTCTGATGTAATTTCTTTACAAAAATAAACTTTTGATTTTTCCATAATCAATTCCTCCTAAAAATTAATTTATCAAATTTTTTATATCTTCGTCATTTTCTTTTCCTGTTAATCTTTTTATACCTAAACCACAAAAACTTCACTGTCTTTCCATCTATCTATAAGTAAAACTGTTTCTTCATCATCCATTGGAAAAAAATAATTATACCTTTCATTTCCTTCTTCTGCTCTTACTCTTTCTACTATCCCACTTGAAATCATTTCTTTTGCAAACTTTTTAGCTAAACCGTTTTCTCCTGTATAATATATATTAATTATTAAACTCATACTAGATTCCTCTTTCCTAATTAGTCCTTTCAATAGTAACTTCAAAGTTATTATTCATATTTTCAAATATTTCCATTCCACTTTCTATTGTTCCTAATTTATATAAGAAATTTGAATATCTAAAATCTTTAAATTCCTTTTACACATAAGTTAAGTTAAGTTTTGATCCTATATTTTTTACATGCTGATTTTCTCCTCTATTCTAATTTATCATATTCTTTGTCTGTTACTTGCTCACACCATTCATTGCTTGTTTTTTCACCTGGTATTTCTATTGCAATATGACTAAACCAACTATCTTTTTTTGCTCCATGCCAATGCTTTACATTTGCAGGAATAGTAATAACATCTCCAGGTTTTAAACTCTGTGCCTTTTTTCCTTCTTCTTGATACCATCCATAACCTGCTATACATATTAGAATTTGTCCTCCATTTTTACTCGCATGATGTATGTGCCAATTATTTCTACAACCTGGCTCAAATGTTACATTTGCTAAAAATAATGGGCTTGAATCATCTACTAATGGATTTAGATAACTATTTCCTACAAAATACTTAGCAAATGCATCATTTAGATTACCCTTTCCAAACATATTTACTTTTTCAAACTCTTTTTCTTCCATAATTAATCACATTCCTTTCCTAGGCACAAATCGGTTGGAAAGAATTAAATTTTGACTAGGAAAACAAGTTAGCACTCAAACTTTTTGGATAACCAATATAAGGTAAAAGTGCTGTTACTGCATTTAATAAGGTTTGTTTATCATTTCCCACATTTACATTTCCTGCAATGTGACCTTTTACTTGAGGCTCGCACCCTCCTTGTGATATTAATATTGAAAATGTAATTAGTTCTCTTGTTTTTACATCTAAACCATTTCTTGTATAGAAATCTCCAAAACAGTTATCTAATAAGAATTTTTGTATATGTACTTGATTCTTTGGAGAATTCTTATAATTGTTATCATTTCATATTCGCAAAGCAAAATGCAAATTTTAGGTGTTCGAAAGCTGTGCTTTTGTTAGCACACACTTTTCTTATTTTAATAATTTTAATAACCCATTATAAGTAATTTCATATATAGTTTGAAATTTAAACAGTACTTTTGCTTTTTCCATTGCTTCTCTCTGTTTTTTAGTTACTTCAGCATAAGGATATATGCCATACATAAATGGAAAAAATGAAAATATAAATTTATCTTTTTCTTCTTCTGTCATTTTTTTAAAGAATTTATCTATACACTTTCTTACCATTTCTACTGATTTGCCATAAGCTGTTTTAAATTTTATTAGTTCTTTAATTCTACTATTTTCTTCCATATCATACATATTCATTGATAGTAACTTTAACAAATTTTTTCTTTTTTCTATAGTTTCAGCTATCTTTTTAGCAAAATTTTCTTTTGTTAGCTTTTCATTTTTACTATATACTTCTTCTAAATCTTTTATCCAGTTTTCGTATTCTCTTGTAAAAAGTGCTAAAAATATTTCTTCTTTTGTTTGAAAATAATAGTATATGGAAGTTCTGGAAAATTTACCTTTTTCTCCTATCCTCTTTATTGTGATGTCTTTAAAACTTGTTTCTTTGTAAAGTTCCTCACAAGCTTTAATAATTTCTTCTTTTTTATCTTCTCCTATTTCATTATTCATTTTTCGTCTCCTTTTTTCGACATCGTGTCAACTTATATTTATTATATATCATATTTTTGACACAGTGTCAATAGTTTTTTATAAAAAAAGACAAATGATTTTATAATCTGCCTTATTTATAAACATCAATATAATTTAATTTTATTCTCCATAAACTTTTTTAATTAACACAAAAACTCCTCTACCTTTAGTTCTCCTGCATAAAATGCTATATGTTTTAAATTTGTAAGTTGTCGCTCTGATTACTTCATTTAAGCTTTTGTAAAATCGCCAACTCTTTAATAAAGAATTGGCGATTTTAGCATCAATTATGTTTTTATTTTTTTGCCTTTTTGAAAACCTGGCTCTCTTTGATCCAAGGTGCCAAAACTACGATTTTATCCTCCGTATCTAAATCAATATACATAGGGGCATTAATATAAACTTGTTCTCCTTTAATAGCTTGATTCATATACACTGGATCATAGCATTCCACTTTTACTAATCCATAATGCTTATTATAGATGGTATAATATGTTGGCCATAAGAAAGCATTACTTGAGTCCACTACTTCAGCATTTGAACAAAAAGTTTCGAGTTTATGAAGTCTCCGATTTTCCTGCATTTCTAGATAGTTGTTTCCTAAAATTGGTTGCATCCAAAATCTTCTGCCATTTATCAAACCAACTGTTCTACTGCATTCTTGTTCCAACATTTCATCTAATGTGTCAAATGATGCATATTTTTTCCTTCTTGAAAAAATCAGACTTAAATCAGCTTTATCGTATAATTTAATAAAACGATTTCCTCTTAATAGTCTAAAATTCTCTTGAAGTTTTTTAACAGAATCAATTCCCTTAACAACGATATCAATATCAGAGTTTTCTTGATATCCTTCAATCAGGATGCTTCCTTCAATTCCAATATAATCAAGAGCAATTCCTAACTCATTTATCATAATACTAATTAGCAATTTAGCATCATTCAAAATTGCTTCGTCTCCATCATATTGGTAAAGTTCCTTTGCTTTCTCGAATGGGTTATAAATCCTTTCAATTTCGCTTACATTAAATAAACATAATTCTTCTCCAAACCTATTCACTTTCCCAACCTGTGTATTTGTAAAAAGTTTTGAATATAAAATAGATTCTTCAATTGAGTTGTTTCTTCCGTAATAATATCCTTTGATAACTCTTGAATCTCTTTCTGTAGCATCAACACGAAAATACTTAGGAATTCCAATAACTTTTCCTGATTCATAGCAATGTTCTGACACTGTATGGCATATTGTACCATCTTTTAACTTAAAATAATATGGAAAATTTATCAATTCCTCAGTACTTTCAACATTGTATAATTGCTTAATTTCAAAATACAATCTGTTTGCATTAGAGGAATGAATAGTATTCTTTAGAATACTTAATCCATACTTTTTTCTAAGAGTACCTTCAGCACTACAAGATGGATT
>CALXJX010000034.1 GCA_944388735.1 uncultured Clostridia bacterium | reverse complement strand
TAGTTCGTTATACACAGCTTGTTGTTCTTCTGTGTATGGTTCTACATACTCTTCTTCTAATGTTCCTTCAGCAGTTAAAGGTGTTCCGTTATTATATTGTTCGGCTATCCAATTCTTTGCTTCTGTTTCGCTTGTTATTTTATTTTTTTCAAAGAATATATATAAGTATCCTTCACTTGATAAAGCAAACGTATTAGCCTGTCTTCCCCAAGCCGGTGTATGCCCCAAGTTTTTAAAATGTGAGCATTTGTCGTCAGTTTGATAACTTAACATTTGATTATATTTGCCACTAGTTACAATTCTAAAACTGTCTATCGTTTCATCTAAATAACCACTTAATACGTTCTCTGTTCCATCAAAGACACAAGTTTGTTTTACATGATGTACTCCATCACTTGCAAGATAATCTCCTAGATGCAATCTTTGCCCTTCTGTTAAAGGAAATGTTATTATTTTTTCTTCATCTTCATTTTCTACTTTTATATCTACAGAACCGCAATTATAAGGACTATAAGGAGTTGCTATACTACCTTTTTCTATTTTGAATGTGTCTTGATTATTGTTTGTAGTCCTTATTGTAAATTTTACATATTTTACGTTTTCTGGTATTAAAATCGTTGTATCTTCTGCATTTAAGTCAAGAGGACTAATAAATTCTTTACTTGAATTATAATATGCACCCTTTGCTCCAAAAGAAGCTGTTATATTTAATCCTTGATAAGTATAATTTTCATTTTCTTCTACTTCTATATAATCTGTTATTGCATAATTTGTATTTGCAACTTCTGCTCCTGTACTATCTAAATAGTAACCTGTTTTTATTGTAGACTTATCAAATCGGTTTATATTATCTCCACAATTCTTTATCTTGCTTGGGTAATCTGGACTAGGCATTGCTCCATATTTTTCGTATTCTGTTGCTGTTGTTCCTTCTTCTAATTGTATTTCAAATTTATAATTATTAAATACAGCTGTACTTCCTATATATAAAGCTAAATGAACCCCTGTTTCGTCATTTTCTAAAGTGTTACTTACAGTACTAGTCATAGTTCCACCGTTGAAAAGATTTTTTGAGTTATCTTCGTTGTTTAATTGTTTACCACTACTACCTGAGCAAGAACCTGCTAATTCTTTTCCAGACATTGTATAATCGCCTGCCGGTAAATCAAATTTACTAGAATTAAAATTGATATAATGAGCCCTTATAGATGTACCATTTAAAGTAATAACTCCATCTTCCACAGAATATGTTATACCGTGAGCATTAGTAGCCTCTGCCACATCTGCTAAATAAAGCTTATTCTTTCCACTTCTGGTATATTGTGTACTATTTCCACTTACATCTAAGCTTCCATAATAATTCATAGCATCTTGTACTGTTATTTCTTCTGACTGTTCTGTTGTTACTGGATCTGGTAGATTATTCTTTAATAGTTCTAATTCTTCTGTGTTATTTTGTATAGATGTGTTTTGAGTTTTTTGTTCTTGTTGAATAGTTTGAATGTCTTTTTTTATGTCAGAATCGTCATATTGAGGAATATCGTCTATTGCTTTATCTACACTTTCTGCTAATTTTTTTAAATCTGCTGGCACATCTGCTACTTGTGAATAATCGTTTGGATAATATATTCCTTTATTTGTAGTAGCCATTTTTTAATCTCCTTTCAAATCTGCATACTTAAAAGTTTTTATATCGTTATAATTCTTTGTTTTTAGTTCTGCATACGTTAAATACCTTATAGCTTTTACTTTTAATTTAAAAATAGAACCGCACTCTAATTTGAGAAGGTTCTAAAATTTTTTCTATTATTTTTGTTGCCATAATTTCCTCCTATGATACTTTCATTAATACTAATTTAAAGGTAATATCTCTTCTTTCAAATCCTGTTGCCATTTTATCTGCACTTATTACTATGTTATCAGTTCCTAAAGAGACTTTTAAATTTCCATTTCCTTCAAATTCTGAAAGACTACTCACCTGTCCGGGAGTATTCCATTCGTTTGGACGCACTTGATTATGTCCCATGATCGACAAAACACAGCAATTATTATAATTATATCCGTTTGGATAGTTTATAGACGCTGTGCCATTCTCATATTCTGAACCTGCTTCTGGCATTTGTATTGTTCCAGTTAGCACTGCTATATTAGTCTGTTTAGTTGTAACAGTTACTACTCCATTCGATGCAAAATTTGCACTTCCAGAAACCGCTCCGCTTAAAATTACCCTTAATGTAGAATCTGAATTATAATATGCTCTCCATGAATACCATTGATTGTTAGTAAAAGGTCTTGTATACATATTTCCAAAAGAATCGTAAATAGCCTGCACAGTAGTATTTTCTCCTGTTTTTATAACTAATAAGCTAAAATTATTTATGTCTTTTGGTTTATTTTGAACAGTATTTCCACCATAACTATAATAAAAGCCTTCTGTTTTAATATCGTTTAGATTTTCATTCGTTAATAATTTAGGTATTAATTGTCCGCTTATTCCTCCATTAGCTATAATTTCTCCTTCTACAGTTCCTCCTACAGACTTTAAAAAGACATCACTTTGATTTTGTATAGCTGTTAATTCATCTTTTAAATCTTGCAAAACAGCTTCATATTCTGTTTTCATTGCATCATATATAGAGTCAAAATCTAAGAAAGTTCTTTTATCTTCAAAATTTGTTATACCACTAGTTCCTGTCTTAAATCTAGCAAGTTCATATTGATACACGCCAGAATTGTTTTTAACAATATTAGTTTGTGTTAAGGAAGGATAGTTACTAGTAGATTTTACAATTTTATAAGATGCTTGATTAAATTCTGTTTCTGTATTTTCTTTGTCTAAGTCTATCTCAATTACTAACTTACAATAAGCAGTATCTGTACCTGCTGAAACAGGAGTAGAAGTATCTTCTTCTAAAAATCTTCCTTGAATACAAACAGCTCCACTGTTAACTGTAACAGTAGAGCCGCTATAGCTCAAACTCATTCCGTTCTTGTAATTATCTGAAACTCCGTTTTTTCCGTTTAAAAAAGTATTAATAAATAAAGCAAAAATTGGATTGCTAAAAATTTGCTTATAAAATACATGTCCTTTTAACATTTTACTTTTTCCTCTCTTTCAATAATTTATCTATAAAATTGACTCTTATATTTCCGCAAACGTATTCTATAAATTTACTATTTGTTATTTTTACAGAAGATATATAAGTATCATAAATTAAAGACTCTTTTGTTTTTATTGCGATAGGTGTGCCTATTTTTATATATCTGTTATAATAACTAAATGTAATATTGTGATTATACGCATTTGCTTTCATTTGATCTAAAGCGAATTGAGGAGCATCCTCATAATTTTCTGTATACACTGTAGCAGTTCGTCCATCCGCTCTATTTTTGTCATTTTTATCTGTTGTCGTAGTTCTATCTGTTTTTAAATACAACGTATATGTGTTAGTACTTGTTAAAACTACTACTTTACTAACTACATCTGTTTCAAAAACTTCACTATAATTAGAAATTGGTTGTGCATTTACGTCTATTAACTCTTTTTTTATTTCTTTGCTTTCTATTGTTATTTGAAATTTTTTATTGACAATCGAAAAGCTATACACAATGTCATAATTTTGAGTACAATTAGTCATATATGTATGTAAGTTATAAATATTATTTTCTACATTTGTTACGCTTGTCTGTTTCTTAGTATGTGTTTTTACAACAACTTGCATATATGTTTTATTTACAAATGTATCTGCACTGTTAATAAAGTTCTTATTTATTGCATTTGCTATAAAATCTTCTATTCCTGTTGTTTTTATTAAATCTTCATCTTCTAAAATAATATCTTGATCAAATAAATTTGTTATATATTTCATAGTAAATTCATATAATGCTTGTCCATCTGTATTTTGTATATTTTCTACTTTGCCCCAGTAAACAATTTCGTTATTCTTTTTTATTGCGACTATATCTTTAGCTTTAGCAGTAGTTTTCTTTAATATATCTATTATTGTATTAGAATTAGTTTCTTCATCTATATTTATTTCATAATTTGCTAATTCTACAATATCCTTGACTTCAAATGTAAAATAATCGAAAATCCACATGAAAACTTTATTAGATTCTATTTTTAATGGCTCTATTGCTAAAATTTGTATAGCAATATTGTCTTCATATTCTTTCTCTAATAAGTCTATAAAATTAATTTCTGTATTATATATTCCGTCCTGTTTCTGGTGCTGTTAGTTCTATTTCATAATAACCAGATTGTTCATTATACGTTAATACGTATTGCTGATTATTAAATGTTATTGTTAATTGATTTTTGTTATCCATAAACACCTCCTAAACTGCCTTATATTGAGGTAATATAGTTACTTGTGCATTAAGAACTTCGTTATCTGCTGTAAGTCTTAATTCACAACTTTTGTTTGCAGGAAGTCTTATAACATTATCATTTTCAAATTCAATATGATCTAAGCTAAATAAACTTGTTAGAGTGCCATCTGTATTTTGCTTATTTATATAAAAATCATTTTCTCTTGTTCCATATAATAGTTTTTCGTATTCTTGTATCTCTACTGTTATTTTTACAGTCTGGTATAACTGTCCTTCTACATAAAGTTCTATTTTAGGATTTACTAAATGTCCATCCATCTCTACTAAAATAGGAGCTTCTGTATGCCCTGTATTTACGTATTCTAGATTTCTTGTGCTATAATCAATAAATCTACTATCCCACATAAAATCCCATCTGATTTCATTTTCTTGTGGCGTAATGTTATAAATAATTGTATTTTCTTCGTACCATAAAGAAAGACAATTAAAGGTAACAGGAACAACTAATTTATCTTCTTCTGTAAATAAATCATTTTTTCCTATTTCTTGAAAAACAACATCTTTAAAATAAGTTTTTGCTCCACTTGTATATGGTATTGTACATTTCCATCTTAACCCCTCTGCAGATTCTACGTAATCTATAAATTTTCTGTAATTATCATAATTTCTAAATTCTAGATTTCCTGGTATTTGAGATTGATTTATAGTTCTTAAAGCTTCTACATATGTATTACCTAGTCTTTGAAATTCAGATGTATACCCATAGCCTAAATTTTCTGGCTCTTTGAATATGCATCCTTCATTTATATCCATTAATGAAAACACTTGTCCTTTATTATTGACTAATTCAAACGTTCTTACTCTCATAATTTACCTCTTTAATATACTTTTCCCATTCGATTATTTATATAGTTAAATAATTTCTCTAGTTCTGCATCACTTAAGTCTTTACATGATATTGAAAAAGTAGGATTATAAAAATAATTATTAACTGCTCGCACATTCTTTGTATTTCCTGTTCCATTTCCTCTTATTCCTTCTTTTAAAATTCCTTCTTCTCCAATTTCGCTAAATTTTGCATTCATATTTTTTGCTAATTCATCAGCTTGCTTTTCTAAGACGTTTTTTCCTTCTTCCATTTCCTCTTCCATTGGCTGTACTGCAAATTTCATAATCTTTCTTGTTTTTTTAGAAGGAGAATGTTCATCAAAAGCTCTCATCAATCTTGTAATAATTCCGTCTCCAATATTTTTAGCTTTTGCAAATAAAGACGGTTCAGCTTTTTTCATCTCATCTATCATTGGATCCATTGCATTTTTCATTGCCTCTTTTGTGTCTTTTGGCATACTATCATAGCTTTCAATTATTGAATTAACTATTTCTTTTGTTTTATCATCTATTTTTCCTCCATACGTTTCTGTTTGTGCAACCTGTGCTAACCATACTCCTAATTGTTTTTCTTGCTCTTCTGACATGTCTTCGTACATTTTGTTCCAAATCTTACTAGTTTCTTGCTGATGTCTGTAATTCTCTTGTTCTTTTGCTGAATTTTTATTATATTGATTTAATAATGTATTATTATTTATCCCATCAATTGCTGAATTATGTCTATTTTCTTCTTCTTCGACTTTTTTATTGTATTCTTGCATCAGTGTATAAAATCCATCGTTTTGATTTGCTCTTTCTAAATATCCATTTGCATAAATTTGACTAACTTTTGCAACTTCTTGTGTAGCAGCATCTATTTTCTGTTGTTGTTGAGACATGATAGCATCATATTCTTTTTGGTATTCTTCTGTTCTTCTTGACTCTTCTGTTGAATACCTTTGATTTAATAAAGCAATTTCTTGCGTTGTTCCATCTTGTATCAACTTTATTGTTGCATCTTTTTGTTGTATTGCTGTATTTATCCATTCTTGAGATTGAATTTTATATTCCTCTAAAGAACCTTGAAAAGCTTCTGCGTTTGTTGTCGCTTGCTGAGTAATTGCTGTAGCAATTTGATTTTGTATTTCTATCTCTCTATTTTTTAAATCTCTTAACTTTGTAAAATATTCGTCTAATTGTGTTATTTCTTCTTGCGTATATCCTCTACGCTCATCAGAAGCTGTTTTACAAATTGTAGTTATTCCATTTTGTATTTCTTGCATTTGTTCTTGCAATGCTTGCTGTTCTTCTGCACTTGCAAATAATGTACTATTAAACGCAGACAAGTGAGATTCTGCTGTATCTATCCCCTTAATAAATTCTGTTGCACCTTCTCCTATATTAGAAAATGCTTCTTTAGTCTCTTTGTTTGCATCTTGTGCAGCTATTACTATTGCTCCTAATGCTGTTGTAACAGCTAAAGCTGCTATTCCAGCTGGACTTGCTACTGTTTTAAACACATTAGCTAAGTTATTTACACTTGTAACAGACGATGTTGTTTTACCTGTTGCTACTCCAATTGCCTGCGTAAATGTTCCTATTCCTTGAGTAACTCCACCTATTACTTGCCCTGCTGTTCCCATTGTTTTTATTAATGGTCCTGCTCCTGCTACAAATAATCCTATTTTTACAATATTTTCTTTTTCTGCATCGCTCATATCATTTAGTTTATCTACAAAGCCTTCTGCCATATCTATTAAATCTTCTAAAACTGGTAGCATTTCTTCTCCAAAATCTGCTCCTAGACTTTGAAGCCTTTTTAATTGTGTTTCTGCTTTTTTCTTTGTTGTATTATAAAGTTTATCAATAGACTGTTGCATCGAATCACTGGACTTAGATATACCGTTATCCATTTTACTAAAACTAGTAATAACTGTTGGACCTAAGTCTTCCCACATAGTTCCAAATAAATCAACACCTGCAATGCTTTGAGAGACTTTATCATCCATTTTTCCAAGTCTATTTACTACTTCGATAAATGCCTGTTTTGCTTCTTCTCCACCATTTGCAAATTTTTTAGCCATATCATTTGCATTTAGTCCAATTCTTTTAAATCCGTCTATTGTAGTATTGCTTCCATCAATTACTCTTATAGAAAATTCTTTTACTGCATCTCCTATTTTATCTAAGTTAAATGCTCCATTATCTGCTCCGACTTTGAAAATATTAAACATGTCTTCTGCGGATAATCCTAATTTTCCAAATTGCACAGAATATTCATTAATATTATCTAGTAATTCATTCGAAAAATCTAATCCTTGTTTTTTGCCTTCTGCAATTAAATTAAAAGCTTCATCTGCACTAACATTGAGATTATCCATCATTGCTTTTACTGCTCTTACACTTTCGGATACATCGTATCCAAACAAATCTCTTAATGCTATTGCTTTTTCTGTTATATTTTGCAAATCCTGTTCATTTATATCTTTTAATTGCATTTTTACTTGCGACATAGAATCTGCAATATCTTCATATCCTTCACCATAATTATTATTATTTATATCTTCTAATATTTGTTTATATTTTTCTGTTTCATTTTCTGCTGTATTTGTAGAACTAATGTATTTTGCTACTGCATTTTCTAAATTCATAGCATTATTTACTAATATTGTGCCACCTGCTACCACTCCTGCTGAAATAACAGATGCTTTATTGCCTACATCATCTATTTTTTTGCTTACATCACTAATTTTCTTTCCATATTCTTGCAACTTTTGATTACTATCATTTAATTGTGCATCTACGTCTTTTAACTTGCTATTATAATCTTGTAATTTAATTTCCGCTTTTGTTAATTCATTTCTTTTTTTAGTTATGGCTGTTGTATTCTTATTTTCTGAATTTTCTAGTTCTTCTAGTTGCATTCTCAAAACATTTACTCTGTCTTGTTGAATTTGATAAGCTCTTGACAAGTATTCTTGCGATGCTCTTAGTTTTTCTGTGCTAGATGTAGAACTATCCCATTGAGATTGTGTTAATTTAAACTGATTATAGTTTTTATTCATTTCTAAATTTATTTCTTGTAGTGTCTTTTTGAAATCTACGGCTCCCTCTTGTGTAAAAACTAATCCTACTCTTTGTAATTCGTTTGACATTTTTTCACCTCTTTTTTAAGCATAATAAAAACACCAGAAATTAATCTGATGCTTTTATCTTTTACAAATACTATATAATCTTTAATTTTCATTTAGTAATTATTTAATATTTCATAAAATATTTCTTCGTATTCTTTTGCTTCACTTGGAGTTAATGAATGATTCAATCTTAATAAATATACTTTTTCTCCATAGGAATATTCTGAAAGGGCTGACATTGATGAAGAAATTGCCTCCACATATTCTTTTCTTTTTTTCATATCTTTTTCATTGTCGAAGACCTCTATAGTACCTCCTATTGGTTCTTCAATTTCTTCCTGTGAAAAATATTCTGGATCTAAATATTGATTAGTTTGTTCAATTCGTAAATCCTCAAAAGTTGCTTTCGAAGTATATTGGTTTGGTCTTCCTAATAATTCATTTATATCGGTTTCTTCATTGTAAATAATTATTTTGCCTATATTTTTGTTTTTTTCTTTTAGCTTATTCGCAATTTCTTCAGCGGTTAATTCTTTTACATTAGTTTTACCTTGCATAGTTTGAGCTGTTTCTGTTGTATTAATTATTTTTGAATAAATGAAATATGCTCCTAATATTAAAACTAAAATAATAATTATTAATGTAGCAAGCTTAAGTTTTTTTGATTTTTTTTGAGCATGATTTGCCATATCAATTTTCCTCCTTTTTTATTTTTATAAAAAGAGTATATACCAATATTTTACATTTTTCAATATTATTTTACTTTTTTTAACTATTTAATTTCACAAGTTACATTATATTCTATATTATGCAACTTCTAAAATCAAATTTTAGACATCTAATTATATTATTAAAATTTTTTAGAGGCTCTAAATTGATTCTAGAGCCTCATTTTTTTCTAAGCAGTTGGTGTAAGTGCTGCTGTTAGTCCAGCATCATCTAAAATTGGTTTTTCGAAGAATTTTTCTTCTGTCAATTCTTCTGGATAGTTTGACATTTCGCTATTTACTCTTACACTTATATGTCCTTCATCATCGAAAGCATAAGCCTTAATTGTGATAGTATCGTTTTGCTCAGAAAATTCTTCTTCTGATGTTGCAGCTTCATCTGTATTTTCTGTTAATTGACATTTAGGATACCAAACTAATTCTATTGCTCCGCCTATTTTCTTTACAACTTTTCCGAACGCAAAATATGGTCTAGCTTTTGGAGCTCCACCTAAAACAAGTCCATTCTCATGAATGTCGTCTCCTTTCATTTTAGATAGGTCTTCTGGATCTATTGCTACTACTTCTACTTCATTATCTGCACTAGAAGTTTGATATGCAGTTGTATAGTTTCCTCCACTTGCTCTTACAACTGTTGCTCCTGTATTATCTGTTGTGTTTATTGTTTTTACAACATCACTTTTTACAGTTGTTTCATAATTTTCTGGGTCAAACTCTCCTTCTTCCGTCATTGTATTGAAAGCGTAATACAAAGCACCTACTGTTTCTTTTATTTTAGGTCTTTTTGTAGTAATTGCCATTTATAATCATTCCTTTCTTAAAAAACTCACTGTTATTAGGTCTGTAATCCTAACTTAGTAAGCATTAATTTATAATATTTTTCTTTATTTTTATTCCACAAAGGATATAAATGAGGCTGTTTCTCCATTTTGGTTGTGCCATGTTCTACCATTGGTCCATAGTATTTTCCCCAACCCACTTCTACCTCATCTTTTTTTACTCTGTAAGTAAAGCTGTCAATTAAATGCGTATATCCTGACTTTTTTATTTGTGACATTGGTTTTGTTAATTTCGATA
Source organism: uncultured Clostridia bacterium (assembly GCA_944388735.1). Taxonomy (GTDB): domain Bacteria; phylum Bacillota; class Clostridia; order TANB77; family CAG-508; genus CAG-269. Next base: position 6,595 of record CALXJX010000034.1, on the reverse strand, counting down.
AGTCTTTAACAAATTCCTCTGCACCTACTAATAAAATTTTTGTAGGATTTTCTATATTTTTTATATATTCTTGCAATGTATTTGTTAAATCTTGAAAGCCACTATATCCATAAACTTCATTAGATATTTTCTAACACCTCTAATGCAAAATATGAGTGCCATCTTCTTGTTTCTGGATTATATTCATGTTGAATTGAAGGATGTAATCCTAAATTATTCAAGTTGTGTTTAAGTTCTAGTAATTTTGGACTTCTTGGAACTTCTGCCAGAAAAGAGATTTGATATGTAACATTAGTGTTATATTCTTTCCCACTTGCAACTAAATCTTCCCAATAATAATCCCAAAAATATATTATTTCTGGTTTTTCTATAATTTTGTCTGCTGGCGTTCCTTCATTTAACGGTATATCTAGTTCTTTTAATAATTCTACTAATTCAGGTTTTGTCATCTATATCTTCCTCCAATTTCACTCTCGGATACAATTCTAATGTTAAATCCGTTTGTTTGTATCCTTCACTATTTGTAAAGTGATATGCATTAAAAACTTTATGATATGTGTCTCCAATTTTAACAACATGCAAAGAAGTAATTTCTTTTATTTGAGGTATTCTTAATTTATAGGTTATATTCTTTTTTCTTTCTTCGGCTTCAAATTTTAATTTATCAGAGATTGATAATTCTTCAAACCATATATCTTTTCCAGTATCTTTTAAATACTCAATTGGAAAATCTGTTTCAGTTTGTTTGATTTCAAAAAGTCTAAATTTTCCATCATTGTACGTTGGAAGGTTTGTAATAGATTGCTTGTAAGTAAGCATATTCTGCTCCGTATAATTGTTTAAATTCAGCTAATCTGCCAAATCTACAATACATTACATAATTTTTTAATAGACTTTTTGCTTTTAAATCTTTTTCATAATCAATCTCCGTTCCTGCATTTTCGTTAATATCGTATTCCGCTTCTTTTATATAACCTTCTAATATCTTGTCCTCTTCAAAGGGAGATATGTGTTGTTCTCCTCTTATTTCAGCTATTAAGCTTTTTATTTGTGTATCGTTCATAATACACCTCTATTCTTTATCTTCCTTTTCAACTTTTACTGCTTTAATAAGCACTTGTCCAATTTTATTTTTCTTTGAAGATAATTTATTAATTCTTTTTTTGGTTGGTTTTAATCCTTCGCGAGGATATGTGTCACCTCTTTTATAAATATGGTTATCATCTTCTAAATCTTTCCAAATATCATAAACAACTACGTATTTCTCTTCCATTTCTATACCTCCTTAAAATTTATTTAAGGAGCTTATTTTTAAGCTCCTTCTACTGTCTCTGTTTGTACAGTCCCGTCTACAGTTGTTGTAACTGTTCCTACAACTTTAACTGGTGCAACATATTCTTCAAGTTTTGTTACATCAAACACAAACGCAACATTGTCATCTACTGCTCTACCATTTGCATATCCTTTTCCAATTACTAAATCTGCATCGTCTAATGCTTTTGTTTGGTCATATTCTTTAATTCCAAAATTAGATAATCCCATAGTGTATTTTTTAGGAATTACCAATGCTGCTTTACCTTGTGGGTTATTTGCAGAAGGTTTTACTTCTAAGTTTTTATAGGAACTTATTAATCTTCCTTCACTATCATAGATAGCTGGTGCAACATAATCTGCCTCATCGTTTGGATTGCAGTATAAAACTAATTTATTAAATGTTCTCAATCCATTTTTAGATAAGTATTTTTTTGCTGCCGCTAATCCTTTTGGTGTAAAGTTTGTTAATGTTGTGTTAACGGTTTTATCCTTATGAGTTTGATCTTCATTTACAGATTCAATTTGTTTATAAATTCCAATTGGTTCATTTTTTCCTTTACCTTGTAGATAGCCATATTCTAAGCCATCATTTAAAGCTTCTTGTAAAATTGCTGTAAAATATCTATCAACAAAAGGTAAAGCTAAATCACTTATTGCTTTTGGAATTACTAAATAAACTGATAACTTATTTACTTCCATATCTAAACTTTCAATTGTTGCACTTAGTTCGCCAGTAATAGATGCTGTTAAAGCTCCCCATGCATAAGTTCCAGTTTTTTCGGCTGAAATCCATTTTTTTACGTCTGCTGGTGCAAAGTTTACATCAGATAAGATTCCACTTTCTTTCTTTACATTTTCCATTGTCACATCAATAATAGAAGTTGGTAAAATGTCGATTTGGTCTGCTGTTATAGCTTGCTTAATATCTTTAAATTTTTCATAAAAGTCTTTTTCTTCTTTTGATAAAACTCTTAATCCTAAAGATTTTGCGTAAGCAGTATCGCTTTCTGCTCTTCTTGCTTGTTCTTTAATTTCTGCTATTAGTTCCTCGTTTTGAACTGATGCTATCTTCTCTATAGCATCTAAAACTGCTTGTGACTTATCTTCACTTTCTTGAAGAATTTTTAAAGCTTCTTCTTGAGCCTGTTTCATTTTTGTTTCATTAATTTTCATCTTTTTTACCTCTCTTTTCTTATTTTTTTGTATTAAAAAAAGACGTCCATGCGTCTTCTTTAATCGGTTCTAAATTATTTTGTTTTCTAATTTCATTTGGTGTCTTTTGCTCTATTTCTTTTCTTAGTTTTTCAATTTCCTTATCCTTTTCTTTTAGTTTTAACACCAAATTAAACATATAATTTGCTTCTAATGCTTGTTGTGCATCATCTTTTTTTACTTGTGCTGTAGAAAATCCCATGTCAAATGCTTCCTGTGATGTAATCCACTTTTCTTCATCCATCATCTTTTTTATTTCTTTTTCTGAAAGCCCCGTTTTTGCAACATATATATTTACAGAAGGTTGCGTTATTTTTTCTAAATCTTCTGCTGCCTTTTTCATAGCATTTGAATCGCCTTCTACTGAACTCCAAGCGTTATGTATCATTAACAATCCATTTTCTGGCACTATCCTTTCTTGTCCTGCCATAAAAATAACACTAGCAGCACTACAAGCAAATCCATCTACTATTGTCTTTAAACGTCCTTTAAAATCAGATAATAAACTATAAATTGCTAATCCTTCTGATACAGAACCTCCATAAGAATTTATTCTGACTGTTAAGTTTGGAGTATCTACGTTTTCTAATGCCTCTTTAAAAGAAAATGCATCAACTCTAGATTCGTCATCACCAAACCATCTGTCTATTAAATCTTGCTTTCTTATGTCTCCATAAATATAAAGATTTGTATTTTGCTCATCAGTCTTTTCGAATTGTAAATACTTATTCTTCATCTCCTGCACCTCCCTTCACATTTGCATAATTTTTAGTTATATAATGTTCATCTGCCCACTTTTCATTAATTGTCGGCAATCCTAAAAACTTGCATAATTGGTTAAAACTAAAGCCGTTTGAAATAAGCTTGTCCCAACCACTAGCTTTGTCTATCAAATCTTTATGATTGATATTTAATCTATTAAATTTAATATATTCGCCTTTAAGAAAATCTTCTTTTCCTACAAGCGTTGTATTAAATCCATCTTCTAGCAATTCAAAATACAAGTCTACTGCCATTGTTATAAAATCATTTGTTCCATTTGATTTTTCCGTACTAGAAACATAGAAGATGTCTAATGGTATATTCCATTCCTGAGCGACAGTATCTCCAATCTTTTTAAATATACTTTCAAAATCTGATAAACTTTTTGTATTGTCTTTATTTAGATTTTCTAAATCAAATAATTCAGATAGCAATACTATTGCTTCTTCTTCACTTGTTAAACCTTCCGTTATTTTTTGCTTATATTCTTCGTAACTTATTGGCTTTTTAGTCGTTGCATCTAAAATTGTAGGCTGTTGTCCGGGAAATTTTAATCTCCATTTAGGAGTATTTGCTCTTATAAACTCTTTCTGAGTGGTTTTTAATAATTTCCCTATATTTTTCTTAAAATTTTCACTTGCTACTTTTAATTTAGTATTTTTTAAAGAATAGTAAATTGTATTTTCTGAATTATAGGTTTTATTAATATTTATTGAATTTCCTTCATCGTCTTCTATTGTTATGTTTGAAAATGTTTTCCCTGTAAAAATTTTATTGTTTGTATTATATGAATCAGCTACATACAGTAAATTTGTTTTTGGAGTTTTATTTATTAATATTAAAGCTGTCTTCTCTGTAAGTAATTTTGTGACTAACTTATATATAAATTTTGTTCCTGTTTCTATATAATTTGGTTGTATATTAAGCGTCCAATATAAATCTCCTCTGTTTTCTTGTATTTTTCCCTTTTCTCCTTCAAAAGTCTGTATCTCGCATTTTGCAATAGTTCTAGCAATTAAATCAATTGCATGTGCTTCTGCCAATGTGTGTATATAATTTTCTAAATTTCCATTTCCAAAAATAATATCAAATACGCTTATATATTCTCCATTTGAATTTTTAAATATTTTGTCTAGTATCATTCTTTCCTCCTAAACATATATGTATTGTTCGTCAAGTAACTCACTTCCTGACATTGCCATAACAAATGCCATGAATGAATCGTTTTTTCTTAATTTTGGTTCTATTTTTTCATATACTTTGTTACCGTCTTTTTTGTTTTTAGTACATGTATTATTAATCGCCCATCTCATCATTGTACTATCTCCAATATTTATGTTCCCTTTTATAAATTCAATTTCGATTTTAGGTGCTATAATAGATTCTACAGATGGTAGATTTTTAATCATTCTGATTAATCCGTTGGGATTTTTCGTTGTTTCTATATCTGTTATTCCTTTATCTGCAAAAGCTTTTTTTATTAGCTTGAATCTATACATATCCATTATTATTTTTTTGACATTATATTTTTGCATTTGTTGTATACACCAATCTACAATATCATTTTCGTCTATACTCTCCTCGTCTGTAGTGCAAAAATCAGAAAATCCCTTTTGACCCGCTCTGTCAAAAGGAAATTTTATATTAGAGAAATTGGCATTTTGAGTACATATCCAAGTCTTGTGTCTCCAAATATATTCGTTATTAACTTTAAATAATAGTCCTGCTGCTGCAAAGTCATTTAATGTTGCAAGGTCAATTCCTATTATTGCGGAATTATTTTCAAGATTAGGTAAAGCTCTCTCTATCTTTTTCTTTATATCAGAGTAAGATGCTCTTAATATGTTTTCCCAATCTGTTACTACTTCTTCTTGTCTTTGTTTTGGTAAATTCATTCTTTTAGTCATAAATTCTGGTATATTAGATGGCATCTTTTTCATTTCCAAATAATCCATCTTCATTTCATGTTGCAAGGTAGGTAAAAATGGTAAGCTAGGATTAGCTTTTTCCCACATTTCAAAGTCGTCTACTTCTTCCTCTTTGTCTAATTTACAGATAAAAGGGAAATATCTTAATTCGTTGCTCTCTCCATTTAAAACACCTTCGCATACATCTAATAGATTGTCTAAAGGTCCTTCTCTTATGTCTCCATTTGTTGTTATTATAAATATTCTAAAATGTCTTACTTTTCCTGCTCCGCTTTTAAATACTTTTATTTGCTTATCGTCTTCATATGCATGATATTCATTAAATACTAAAGCACCATCCTTTTTACCATCTTTTGTTTTTGCATTTGAAGTATTATATTTTAATTTGGATTTTGTTTTTTTATTGATAGATTCTTCTTTATTCCAGTAAAAATGTTTTTTCATTTTTATTTTATTGTCTTCTAACATATTGTAAACAACATCATATGTATCTTTTGACTGATCTTCTGATGTAGCAATAATATCTATATTGTAATTTTTAACTCCATAATATTCCGATTGTAAAAAACTTAAAAGAGGTGCTATCATTCCATCTTTTCCATTTCCTCTGCCCATCATAATAAAAATAGTTCTAAAAACAGGAAAGTCATTTTCATACATAAAAACAAATGCATAAATGAATTTTTGATAAGGAAATAGCTTGTAAAAATACATTTCACAATACTTTATGCAGTTTTTATATGTTTTTTCGTCAAAAAAAACATCGTCCCTATCCAGTGTAGGTTTTACGATGTTTTCTATTAATAAAATTCTTTCCTTGTTAAACTTTCTTTTATTATTTTCGTAATAGTCTAAATATTCGTTAATCTCCTGACAGCAAATCATCTCCTTCACCATCTTCCTCTGGTGCTTTTAAATCTAAGTCTTGTAAAATTTTGAGCATTTGTCCATTTGTTTTTTGTAATCTTTCTACACTTTCGTTTGGTTTATAAGTAGTAAAGCCATTTCCTCCTGTATTTGGATATCTTATTCCATTTATGTCTATATCATATTTTAGCCTTTCTTTTAATTCAAAAAAGTATAGATAATCTTCAATCATGTCGTCAAATTGTTTTCCAAATTTATTCTGTGCTATTAATTGATTTTCTAAATCTTCTTTTATAGCTATCTTCTTTTCTTTGATTTCTTCATCTATTCTTTTTGCTTTTTCTATTTCTGCCATTTTTTCTTCTAAATTTTTTAGCATTTCTTCGAGTTCTTTTTCTCTTTTACTTGTAGTTTTTGAAGTTGTTTTCTTAGTTGCCATTTCTATACCCCCTTATCACGCGAGAGAATTAAAATTGTTGTTTAATCTATGCCCCACACCCGCTCCCATTAAG
>CALXJX010000033.1 GCA_944388735.1 uncultured Clostridia bacterium | reverse complement strand
ATTATCCCTCCATCTCTTGTTGAGGCTACTGAATAGATATACTCACTATTACTTCCTCCTATTCCTTTTGCCCATTGGACTACTCCATTTTCATCATATTTTATTATCATTCCATCATGATAGCCTATTCTACTATTTGTTAATGTTACTCCATTTCCTAAATCTATGCTATTTGAATAAAAGAATCCTCCTGCTATTACTCCTCCATCACTTGTTGAAGCTACTGATTGAATATCGTCACTACTGCTTCCTCCTATTACTTTTGCCCATTGTACATTTCCATTTACATCATATTTTATTATCATTCCATCATAGCTGCCTTTATTAGTTAATGTTACTCCATTTCCTAGGTCTATACTACTTGAAGAGAAATATCCTCCTGCTATTATCCCTCCATCTCTTGTTGAGGCTACTGAATAGATATACTCACTATTACTTCCTCCTATTCCTTTTGCCCATTGTACATTTCCATTTACATCATATTTTATTATCATTCCATCAGTACCACTATTGTTAGTTACTGTTACTCCATTTCCTAAATCTATACTACTTGAATTGAAATATCCTCCTGCTATATATCCTCCATCACTGGTTGAGGCTACTGATTGGATTTGGTCTTCTTCACTTCCTCCTATTCCTTTTGCCCATTGAGCTACTCCATCTTTATCATATTTTATTATCATTCCGTTATAAAAACCATTATTACTTAATGTTACTCCATTTCCTAAATCTATACTTTCACTATAAAAATATCCTCCTGCTATTATTCCTCCATCTCGTGTTTCTGTCAAACATTGAATTAGATCGTTACTACTTCCTCCTATTGACCTTGCCCATTTTGCATTTCCATCACTATCATATTTTATTATCATTCCATCCTTGCTATTGTTTACATTTAACGTTACTCCATTTCCTAAATCTATACTCTCTGACTCAAAATATCCTCCTGCTATTATCCCTCCATCATCTGTTGGAGCTACTGATTCTATATAATCACCACTACCTCCTCCTATTACTTTTGCCCACTGTACATTTCCATCTGCATCATATTTTATTATCATTCCATCAGCATAACTTGTAGAACCATTATTATTTAATGTTACTCCATTTCCTAAATCTACACTTTCACTTTTGAAATATCCTCCTGCTATATATCCTCCATCACTGGTTGAGGCTACTGATTGAATATCGTCACTACTGCTTCCTCCTATTCCTTTTGCCCATTGAGCTCGTTGTACTGTATTTCCTTCTCTTGATGCACCTATACCGAAATAATATGTTTGGTCAGTTATATCATATTGTTCTGGTGCTTGTACTTCTACAGCTTTATATAGACCTTCTGTTAGGTCTGCTGTTATCTCTCCATTTTCGTTTGTTTGTACTGTATAATATTCTTTTCCGTCTATTGTCTCTAATGTTCCTATTGTTTCTCCTTTACTATTTGTTGCTGGTACTTCTCCATTATCTACATTGTAGATTGCAAATTTTACATTTGTTATTGGTGCTTTTGTTTCTGCATCTTTCTTTATTAATTTAAATGAAGGACTATCTTCTATTGTTAGTTTTATTGTGTTTCCTTCTACTGTATAATTTTCTCCTGCTACTTCTTTTCCTTCTTCGTCTATTTCTGTTAATACTAGTGTTCCTTCTTTATTTTCTACTTTAAATGTTATGTCTTTTACCTTTGCATATCCAACTGGTGCTAATACTTCTTTTAATGTATATACTGCTTCTTCTGGTTTTCCTTCTACATATTGATACAATCCTGGTATTGTTACTGTTCCTGTACTATCTGTTGTATATTCTCCTATTTCTTCTGTTCCTTTATATAATTTGAATTTTGCTCCTTCTAGGTATTCTACCTCTGTATTTGCTAAAGATGTTTCTGCTTTTGCCATTAGTTCATCTTCACTTACTGTGCTTTCTGTTGTTTTCTTTACTTTTATTATTTGTAAATTATATGTTGGTATTTTTTCATCTTCTAATGTAATATTTATTGTTGGTATTCCTTCTGTTTCTGTTGTTTCTTGACTTGCTATTACTCCTGTTGCTGTTTCATCTTGTATTTGTTCTAATGTATAATTTCCATTATTATTTACTACTTTGAATTTTATTGGGCTCGCTAAATAGTACCCCTCTGCTTTTACTTCTTGCAAGGTATATTCTTGATTTATTGATATTCCACTTATTGTTGCTTCTCCATTTATATTTGTTGTTATTGTTCTTCCACTTTCTGGTAAGTTATATCCCGTTAGTTTATATCTTACCCATTGTAATCTATTTTCTGTTCCTTGTTCTTTTTTTGTTATCTTTATACTTGCTCTTGCTTCATCTTCTACTTTTACTGTTACTTTGTAGTCTTCTCCTTCATTCTTCATTACTGCTATATCTTCTTTTGTTGTTCCTTGTGTCTTTTCTATACTTAGATTTCCTTCTTCATCGACATGTCCAATAAACCTAATGACATCTGTGTTTAGTTCATAGTCATTTGGTGTTTTTATTTCTTGTATTTCATATATTTTCTCTGCATATAAATTATTTATAATTAATTGTCCTTGGGCATTTGTTACTCCTGTTTTTGCTTCTCCTCTTGTTTCTTCTCCACCTTCGTTAGTTGTTATTTCTGTTACACTATATGTTGCCCCTGATACTAAATTATCTCTATCTTTTTGTGTTTTTGTTAATTCCAAGTTGAATTTCTCTGCAATTCTAAATCCTAATCTATTTGGTTCTGTTTGTGTTCTATACTTTCCTTGATCTGTATCTAAACTAAAATATATTCCATGATGACTAAATGATGCTTGGTTATATTCTAATCCATTTGGTATTTTTACTGTATAGTTAAATATATACTCTGCCCCTGTTGGCATTACATAGTTTCCTAGGTCTATTAAATATGTTTTTACATTATCCCAATTTGTTACTTGGTCTGCTGTTTTCCAATTATTTGATTGTTCATTTATATCTTGTGTTGGATTTTCATTTTCTGAATAATATACTGTTGCATATTGTTGTAACTCTTGTGGTACTTGGATTCCTGTATTTACCATTTTTGCTGTAAATGTTGATCCTAAATCTCCTCCACTTAGTACATAAGTATTTCCTTCAAATGGAATCTTTCCTAATATTTTTATTTCACTTATTGTACTTGCATAATTATTCCTTACTTGTACTCCTATTTGTGCTGTTTTCTCTTCTTCTTGATCTACTACTGCATAAGTTGGCTTTATATCTGCTATTTGTGGTGAAATTACTGTGCTTCCCTTATCATCATAGTTACTTCCTATTTGGTTGGTCAATAAAGAGTTTGGTGAAACCATACTTATACTTGTTGTTCTATAGTTTACCATCTCTTGTGTATTTAAGTTATCATTTACATCATATATATCTGCTGATTTATAGTAATAATCTCCTGCATTTTCATTTGAAGCATATAACTCTACTTGTCTTGTTGATGTAGCCATTCTTGGATCTGGTGTTAAATCTACATCTACAGTTATATTAAATGTTTGTTCTGTTTGATTTGTATTTTTTGTATTTACTTTTATAAATTTAATTGTTTTATTTTCTCCTGATTGATCTCCTTCTACTGGTTCTTCAATCAATTCATAACTTGCTAATTGCACATTACTGTTATTTATCTCTACATTATTTATCTCTGCTGTTAATATCTCTTCTGGTAATTTTACTAAAAAGCTTCCATCTATCCAGCCTATTTGATTACTTGATGATTGTTTTTTAGCTTCTATTGTTATCTTTAAATTCTCTTCTGTTATTTGTGTTGAAACTGTATTATTACTTAAACTTATATCTGCTAATGAATATGGTGCTTCATAATTTGCTTGATGCTCATCTGTATTTATGTAATTTCCACCTACATATCCTGTCAATGTTGATTTAATATATTGTAATTCGTCAAAAGCTTCTCTTGTATAATTTGCAGTAATATATTCATCATCTAAGCTCTTTAAATTATATACATACATCGTACTGTCAGCATTTGTGCTACTTGTTTCAACTCTTATATGTTTTACTGGAATTTCATATTTATATGGACTATTTTTTGTATATCTATTCCAATCATTTTTTGTAAATGTTACTAATAGGTTTCCTGTATCTTCATCATATACTTTTATCCAGCCATCTTCTTTTAGCATGTTATCTGCTCCTGAAAACCATATTCCTATATTTTCTGTCACATTTTCCATGCTTTCTTCAGTTCCTCCTGTTTTGATGAACTGGTCCACTACTTGTTCTTCTCCATCTTTAGTTTCTTTCATTACTACACCTGTTGATTCTCCACTTGTCCCTGTATATGCTTCCCATCTTACTTGGTATGTATCTTCTTCTCCTTCACTTATTCCATTGTATATTTTTATTGGTTTTTGTTTTGATATTAAATATCTCCATGTTGGGTTTGATATATATTCTCCCACTATAACTTCAAATCTTGCTACTTCTCCAGATGGTTTTGAATAGTTTGCTACTATTGTCCCACTTGCTACATTTGACTTGTATGGGTTTGTAAACTCTTCACTTGGATTGTTGTATCCTTCATAATATGTTCGTACAGGAATCTTTATTGATATAGTATCTTCTCCTAATGTTTTATATGCTTCTATTGGGTATATTACTTGTACATTGTATGTATTGTCTCTTGATACTCCTGTTGTTATTGTTCCATCTTCTCCTACCACTGCTTCTCTATCTATTGTCAATAATCTTGTTTCTGCACTATAATTTGCTGTCGCATTTGAACCAGTAAATTTTACTTCTGTTGGTACATATCCATTTAACTCTGGTATATCTGCCTCTACATGATTACTCTTTAAAATTAATTCATTTTTTGTTTCTCCTGTTGATATACTGAAATCTAAAGTTACTGTCCCATTTTCTTCATTTACCCTATTTTCAATATCTCTATATGTTAAATTTAGTGACCTTAAACTTGCTTCTGTCTCTCCATACCAATCTATATTAAAATTAACTGTTTTAGTTATAGGTGTTTCTGTTACTCCGTCCTCTGCTACATATACTCCTGTCAAAGTTACACTATTTACTTTACTGTAGTTATTTATATTATTTCCTATTGCATCTGCTTTTCTTGAAGAATATGAATAATCCCCAGACCTCACTATTCCTGTTAGTGTCTTCTGAGTTCCAGTGTTTATTTGATTAAATTCTATTGTCTTTATATTATTACCTATATAGTTATCTTTCAATTCTTCATCTGCTGGCAATGCTGTTTGTAAATAGAAATTCTCTCCATTTATCTCTATCTTAGCATCTTTCAAATACCCTGCTGTTTGAACATTTAATTCCATGTACAAAGTATCTTCTTGTCCTATTTGCTTACTCGTTCCTCTTACTCCTTCTGCATATCCGTCATTATTTAAATCTCTCAAAAAGAAAGCATCAAATTTTACATTATCTGTTCCTTCTACTGCTTCTTCTCCTTCTTCTACTCTGTCGTAAGTCAATGCTTTTGCCAATTCTGGTGTTATTACTCCAAATCCTTTTTGGCTAACGTTTTGATAAATTAAATTAATTGCTAACACGATTACTGCTATCACTACTATTGATATTATTGCAGTTTGCTTTTTGTGTTTTGCAATTACTCCTTTTAAGTTTTGTAACTTTGCCTTTAAATTACCCATAACTACACAGTCTCCTTTTATTTGATTTTTTGTGACCGTTATTTTGTTTTTTATAAATTTAATAACAGGCACTTTATATATATTTATATTTATTATAATTCTTTAGAAACTGTAGGTAAATATAGCTTTTTTGTCAATTAATACATATAAATTTGTTTCTTTTTACGGATTATGTAGTTTTGTTTATAATTTCAAAAATTTATCTTTTTCTTTACATTTTATTTACAAAATTCGTCACTTTTTGATATATTTATCCCCATTTTATTTACGGAAAGTGGATATTCCGACATTAAAAAGAACCCTCTTTATTAAATTTTTTTATCTAATTATTCTTCTATTGTCAATATCTTTAATTTATGTTATGATTATATCCGGAAAAAAAGTAAAAACTAAAAACTTACATTCCAAAAAGAATAAATATACTAATTATTACAAACAATAAACAAGAAAGGAAAGTGATAAAAAATGAAATTTGAACAATGGAAAAACTTCAATAAAGGCGACTGGGAAACAGAAATAAACGTAAGAGACTTCATACAACGAAACTACACACCATACAATGGAGACGAAAGCTTTTTAGCCGGAGCAACTCCAAAAACAACAAAACTATGGAATGAAGTACTAGAACTTTATAAAAAAGAAAAAGAATCAGAAGGTAGCGTGTTAGACATAGACACAAAAACAATATCAACAATAACAAGCCATGAAGCAGGATATATTGACAAAGACTTAGAAGACATAGTAGGACTACAAACAAATGCACCACTAAAAAGGGCAATAATGCCATTTGGAGGAATCAGAATTGTAGAAAAATCCTGTGAAGCTTATGGAAGAAAAGTGGACGATGAAGTTGAAGAAATCTTCCATAAATACAGAAAAACTCATAATGACGGTGTATTTAGTGTATACACACCAGATATAAGAGCAGCAAGAAGCTCACATCTAATAACAGGTCTTCCAGACGGATATGGACGTGGAAGAATTATCGGAGATTACAGAAGAGTTGCACTATATGGAGTAGATGTACTAATCGAAGAGAAAAAACAAGAGTTAGACGTACTAGATGTTGAATGTTTTAATCAAGAAGTAATTAGAGAAAGAGAAGAAATTTCTGACCAAATAAAAGCTTTAAATGATTTAAAAATAATGGCATCAAAATATGGATTTGATATATCACTTCCAGCATCAAATGCAAAAGAAGCAATACAATGGTTATACTTTGGATATTTAGCAGCAATAAAAGATCAAAATGGAGCCGCAATGAGCTTAGGAAGAACATCAACATTCCTAGATATATATATCGAAAGAGACTTAAAAAACGGAGTAATTACAGAAGAAGAAGCCCAAGAAATCATGGATCATTTTGTAATGAAATTAAGATTAGTTCGCTTCTTAAGAACACCTGAATACAACGAATTATTCAGTGGAGACCCTGTATGGGTAACAGAAAGCATTGGTGGAATGGGAATTGACGGAAGAACTCTAGTTACAAAAAACTCTTTTAGAATATTGCACACACTAGAGAATTTAGGACCTGCGCCAGAACCAAACCTAACAGTACTATGGTCTACAAGATTGCCAGAAGGCTTCAAAAGATATACAACAAATTTATCTATAAAAACATCATCTATCCAATATGAAAACGATGACATTATGAGAATAACACTTGGAGATGATTATGGTATTGCATGTTGTGTGTCTCCAATGAAAATAGGAAAACAAATGCAATTCTTTGGTGCAAGAGCAAACTTAGCTAAAGCATTACTATATGCAATAAATGGTGGTAAAGACGAAATTTCAGGAAAACAAATCACTCCAAAATATGAACCAATAACATCCGAATACTTAGATTATGATGAAGTAATATTCAAATTCAATCAAATGATGGATTATGTGGCAAAAATATATATAAAAGCATTAAATGCTATCCACTATATGCATGACAAATATTCTTATGAAGCAATCGAAATGGCTTTACATGATAGAGAAATCTTAAGAACAATGGCCTGTGGAATTGCAGGACTATCTGTTGTAGCAGACTCATTATCAGCAATAAAATATGCAAAAGTAAAAGTAATTAGAAATGAAGCTGGACTAGCTATTGACTACGAAATAGAAGGAGACTTCCCAAAATTCGGTAATGATGATGATAGAGTTGACCAAATTGCTGTTGACATAGTAAAAACATTTATGAACAAATTAAGGAAACACCCAACATATAGAAATTCAAAACACACATTATCTATATTAACAATTACTTCAAATGTAGTATATGGAAAAGCAACAGGAAATACACCAGACGGAAGAAAAGCCGGAGCACCATTCGGTCCAGGAGCAAACCCATTACATGGAAGAGATACAAATGGAGCTTTATCAGTAATGAACTCTATTGCAAAACTACCATTTGACTCTGCTGAAGATGGAATCTCTTATACATTTTCAATTACACCTAAAACATTAGGTAAAACCGAAGAAGAAAGAGTTTCAAACTTAGTTAACATGTTAGATGGTTATTTTGCACAAACAGGTCATCATATAAATGTAAATGTATTTGATAGAAGCTTATTAGAAGATGCTATGGAACATCCTGAAAAATATCCTCAATTAACAATTAGGGTATCAGGATATGCCGTAAACTTCACAAAGCTTACTAGAGAGCAACAATTAGACGTTATAAATAGAACTATTCATGAAAAAATCTAATATAGCTGGTTCAATATAAAGGAGAAATTTAGATGGACGAAAAAGATAAAGATTTAAAATATTATGCAAAAGTTCACTCTATTGAAAGCTTTGGAACTGTAGATGGTCCTGGGATACGATTTGTTTTGTTTCTTCAAGGATGTCATCTTCAATGTAAATATTGCCATAATAGAGATACATGGGATATAAATGGAGGAACATACAAATCATTAAATGAAATATTTGAAAAAATATTAAAATATAAAAACTATATCTGCCCAAATGGTGGTGTAACAATAACTGGCGGAGAGCCTTTATTGCAAGTAAAATTTTTAATAGAATTATTTACAAAATTAAAAAATGAAAACATTCATACATGTATAGACACCTCTGGTATGGTAGCTTTAACAGATGATATTAAAAAAGTACTTAGTCTAACTGACTTAGTACTTTTAGATATTAAACATATCGATGATGAAAAATGTAAAAAATTAACAGGAATATCAAATAAACTTGAATTAGCTTTTGCTAAATACTTAAGTGAGAACAATATAAAAATGTGGATTCGTCAAGTTTTAATTCCTGGATACACAGACGATGAAAACGATTTACTTAAGTTAAAAGATTTCTTATCTTCTTTAAAAACTATCGAAAAGGTTGAACTTCTTCCTTATCATGATATGGGGAAATATAAATGGAAAAAACTTGGCTTAAAATATGAGTTAGATGATGTTAGAAACGCTACAAGCGATGATATTAGCCGTGCAAAGTCAATTTTGGAACGTTAGGGACACTCCAAAACGTTCCACTTTTTTGCCTGATGGGACGGGTTCGTTTGGCACAAATGAAATATAAAAATGCTAATAACATGTTAATTTTAATAAATTAATATGATATTAGCCTTTATTTTTTCTCCGATTTGTGCCAAAAAAACACATCCCATTCGGCACAAATTACATACCTAATAATTTTAGTTCAACATTTTCCATCTTATATTTACCATCAACAAGCTTAAACTCTACCAAAGTATTCTCCAAAGTATCATTCAATTGTCTTAAATCAGTAGTAAAATATAGCTTAATTTGAGGAATTTCAATTTGATTTTTAACAATCTCCTTAAAAGTTTCTGCCATATTTTTTTCATCTTCACAAACTAAAATCAATTGAGGCATACTATTAAATCCAGAATCCCCTGGAACAAAATTCTCATAAAAATCCTTATACAATCTCATTTTATCAACCAATTTTTTTTGCCAATCATCTTCTCTTCTAATTACTTCAAACAAAAATTGAATTGATTTTCCATTCTTTGTAAGCTTAACAGCTCCACCTGTCGCCTTGAATAATTTTCCTGTTACTTTTGCAGTAATTGCTGGTTTCACAGTATAACTATCAAAAGCTTTAACCTTCTCTAAATATGCTATTAAAGTCTGATTTCCAGCTAGTCTTTTTTTAATCATTGAAACAGGTTTTGTATTATCAGAAGGTTGCCATTTACATTCAATTTCTTTAGAATTTAATAAATATTTTCCCATTTTTTCTAAACAATAAATTCTATAAATACCTTTTCCATCATCAGAATTAAAATAATATCTAGTAAGAATTTTAGACTTTACTAATTGATCTAGTTTATTGTTTAATTTATCTTGTGACTTCATTTCAATTCCTTTTATCACTAGCATTTGATTTAGTTGTCTTGAAGTCATAAATTCGAATTCATTTATCAATTCTAAGATGTCAAAATGAATTTCATTTATATGACCTATATTTATCTTATGTACAATTTGATTCATTGAAACATAACCATCTTTACCATCAAATACCTTGATTTCTCCAGGTCTTATAGCAAAAGGTGATACAGTTGCTTTAATTTGATTATCTTCAACCATATAAATTCCTCCTTTTATTGAATAATTGTTAATTTAACTTTTTTTCTGTCTTTATCTATCTTTTTGATGATGACATCTACATTTTGACCATATACATATCCTTCTTGGTATTCAGACATTCCAACTAAATTAGGTGCTAATTCTATAAAAATGCCATTTTTATTTTTTTCTGTTTCTCTTACAATACCTGGAACTTTCATACCTGTTTCAAAATTTTTAATATTTTCTTCCCATGTTCCTAGCATCTCTTTATATGATAAAACGACTTTCGCATCATCTCTATTGATAGATTTTATCATAACTTTTACTTTTTGTCCAATTTTTAGCCTTTCTAATGGTGTTTTTATTCTTGCTACAGATATATCTTCAATATGAACTAATCCTACTAGTCCTCCTCCGATTTCTATAAAAGCTCCATAAGGTTTTATATTTTTAACTATTCCTGTTACTATTTGTCCTTCTTTTAATTCATTTCTTACCCATTTTTTAGCTTCTTCTTGTACTTCTTTTCTTGATAGTACTACTAAATTATTATCTAGTTTTTCTTTTATTTTGAATTGTACAAATTTATGTACTTTTCCTGTGCATAAATTTATTTTTGGCAATCCGTTGTCTTCAATATTTATTCCTTCTATTTCTTCTCTAGGTATAATCCCTTCTATACCACTTTTAAAATTAATATGTAAATTGTATTGCTCATCACATTTTCTAACTAATCCTTGCAATGTTCCTTTTGTTTGCAAATATTCATCTATATCTTCCGTTTTTAATTCTGTTATTTCGTTATTCCATCCTTCTGGCTCTATTCCTATTGTTTTCATCTGTTTATTATCTCCTTTTTCTTTTGTTTATCTTCACATTTTATAGTTTGAATTTTTCTCTATTCCTTATTACTTGAATTTCTTAATAAAATTTCTTGTAAAAGATATTTTAATTATACTTTATTTTTATTATAAAAACAATAATCAATAAAAATTTTTCTGTTTTAAATAATTCGTTACTACTCACAGCTTCTATAACAAGCTAAAAAATGTTGATATATTAATATTGAATAAATTTTGAATGTGATTGGAAATATTTTAGAATTTGTTATATGATTTATTGAGGGATGTTCACGGTACTCGAGGTACGAGAGGGTCTGAGTGAAAGAGGCTCAATAAATCATTTTACAAATTCTTAAATATTGTATTGAGCCGAAAAATTTATGAAATATTAATATATCAACATTTTAAGTTTATAATCTATGGAGCAAGCCGAGAAGATTGTAAAAGAAATCATTCTTCCTCCTGTGGACTTGGAATTCTTACTTTAAAATTTTCTCAATCTCTTTTGAATTCAAATATCTCCATTTTCCTAGAGGTATATCCTTAACCCCAACTCCTGCAATCTTGCTTCTATGTAGTGCCAAAACACCATGCCCAATTGCCTCGCACATCTTCCTTATTTGTCTATTCTTTCCCTCATGAATTGTTATTTCCAACCTAGACAATTTTTTCTCACTATCAGTCTTCAAAATCCTCACTTTTGCAGGTTTAGTAGTATAATCATTATCTATTACAACACCTTTTCTCAAAGACTCTACTTCATTATCACTAACAATCCCTTTAATTGTAACAGTATATGTTTTTTCTATTTCATGTTTTGGGTGAGTAACTTTATACACAAACTCCCCATCATTTGTTAAAATCAAAGCTCCTGATGTATACATATCTAATCTTCCAACTGGAACCACTCTTTCTTTCACTTTTACTAAGTCCATTACAGAATCTCGATCAAACTGATCTTTCGCTGTTGTTACATATCCAATTGGTTTATTTAGCAATATATATACATATTTAGATTGTATTTTAATTATTTTGCCATTATATTTTACAATATCTTTATCAGGATTTACCTTTGTACCCAATTGATTAACAACTTTATCATTAACAATAACTTTTCCTTCTAAAATAAGCTCTTCTGCTTTTCTTCTAGATGCAATTCCAGCTTCTGCTAAAAATTTTTGTAACCTAATCTCTTGATTTACTTCTTCCATTACTTTGATACTTTTTCTCCTTTTATAAAATATTTTATTTCAGATATTCCATGTAACAAATATATATTTTAAAAAACTTTCTCTCTTGACTCTAGTTCTTTTAAGAGACTTTGAAAATATTCTGGCAATTCCGCTTCAAGATGAATTTGCTCATTTGTAGTTGGATGTTTAAAATCTAAACTTTTTGCATGTAAGCATTGGCCTTTGATATTCCATTCATTTTTTCCACTAGAATATACCTCATCACCTATTATAGGATAACCAATCTTAGCTAAATGAACTCTAATTTGATGAGTTCTTCCTGTCTCTATATTTACTTGTAATAAAGTATAATTATCATATCTTTTTAATACTTTAAAATGCGTAATAGCTTCTTTACCATTTTTTACAACAGCCATTTTCTTTCTATCATTAGGACTTCTTCCTATTGGCATATTGATCGTTGCTTCATTTTCTTTCACTATTCCTCTAACTAAAGCAATATATGTTTTTTTCACCTGATGATTTTTTATTTGTTCACTAAGATTAATATGTGCTTTATCATTTTTAGCAACTATTAGAATACCTGAAGTATCTTTATCTAGTCTATGTACAATACCTGGTCTTATCTCTCCACCTATTCCAGATAATGAATCTTTACAAATTGCCATTAAACTATTTACTAGTGTTCCTTCAGGATTCCCATTACCAGGATGAACAACCATTCCTTTAGGCTTATTTACAACAATTATGTCTTTATCTTCATATATAATCTCTATTGGTATATCTTGCGCTTTTAACGATATGTCTTTTGGTTTCTCTTCTTCTAATATAATATTGTCACCTTCACATACTTTATATGAAGCTTTAGATTTTTGTCCATTTACCATTATATTGCCAATTTCAATCATTCTTTGAACAGCCATTCTTGAAATATCTTGATTTTTACTTGCCAAAAAAGCATCTATTCTTTTTCCAGCATCTTTTGGTTCTACCAGAAAACTTCTCATACTGAAATTCATTCCTCTCCAAATTTTATTTTAAGCTTAAATCACACTAATCATGTTTACTCCTTCTTGCTTGGATTTCTTTTACAGTAAATACTGCAAAAATCCAAGCAAATCCTATCCAACCAATCAAAATAAATATATCTGCTATATTTAATATTGGTAAAGAAATACTAGGTGTAAAGTCTATAAACTCTACTAGATATCCTCTTACGACTTTATCAAATGTGTTACTAATTCCTCCTGCTAATGCAAAAGTTAAAAATATTTTTATTTTTCTGTCAATATATGAATTTCGACTCATTACAAACCTAAAAATAATTAAAATTGCTATTAGGCTGGTTATAATACTCATAGAGGTAGAATTCATGTTCTCTTGAACTTTAAATTGTAATACGCCTGGTATAATTGTTATTGTTCCTACATTTAATACAATCGCTTTTACAATTTGGTCAATTAGTATGATCACTATAAAAATAATAATAATCAATTTATATTCTTTTTTATCTTCTTTTTTAGCTTTTTTCATTTCTAAACGTTTAACCTTTCATAAACAACAAAGTTATCATCTTTGTATAATTCTTTATAATTAGGATCTTGTGTTTTTTCTATTATCATATTCATTTTTGAATTTGAATAGCAAATAACATGCGTGATTCCATATTTTTCGAATGTGTCTTCATAGAATTGTCCTATGCTAGATGTGTTTATAAAATCCATAAAAATGTCTTCTTTGCCATTAAATTCTGGTGAATATAAATCTGCCCTAGAATCTATAAATACTGGTATTCCTCTAAACAACATATAACTTCCATAATTATATTCATTATAAAATCTTGCTTTTCCTAAATCAATATTTTCTATTATATAATCGCATGCTTGTACAGGATAAGAACTTTCATCAATATATTCGTCATTAAATTTTGGTTTTGCCATGTTATAGCTAAAAATTAATATACTTACGCTAATAACTAATACTACTATAAATTTGCTTGCCGTTTTTAACATTTTTTCAGTAGATCCCTTATCATATTCTTCCATTAATGCTGTAATTAATCTACCTAAAATCACTGAACCTATAAGTGCAAACATCGTAATTTGTCTTCTTGATGATAGCATTAAATAGCATAGACCTGCTATCATAAATAAATCACATAGTCTAATTTTGGTTTTTGTAAACATCAATATTGCTAAAAATACTACAAACACACACATAATTTCTGTTTCGTTTGAGACTGTCATTGGCAAGTGTTCATTTATATTTTGAGTTGTATTTCCTTCCATAGTCTTTGCAAGATAAGTATATGGCGTATCGCCTAATGGTGTTAATAATCCTGTTAATGATGCTATAATAGCTATTAAAATTAACCATTTAACTGCATTGTTTTTTGTTAATTTAATTTTATATGGATTTTGTAAGTTTTGTTCTCTTTTTATTTTTACTCTATCTACTTTATCTTCTAACTCTTTTAATTTTGTCTTTATTTTTAATATTTTTTCTTCTTTTCTTTTTGTTTTTTCCATTAGATTAATTCTTAATTTTAAAATAAATATTTGAACTTTTTGATATATAACTATTTCTGCAAAAATTGCTATTAAATATTCTGCTATATATGGTAAGAATAATACAAAATAGAATGGCCAAACTGCTACATGTAAATTGGCAATCAATAAAGGTATTATTATTAATGGTATTGCGTATCTTACTTTTTTAGTTTGTAAAAATTTTTCTATGAAAAATACTGTTAGCACAAATAATATGAATGTTACTAGTTGAGCTCTTGCAGCAATATATGATCTTATTAAGTACATTACCCCTATTGTTAAAAAGAATGATACTACTTTGTTTTTTGTCAATTTTGCGTTTACTACATATAAGGAAATTCCTAATATAACAGATAATATACATGTACATACATATATTCCGTCCATTCCAAATGCTGAATATATATAATATGTGATTAAATCATATAGCCAGTG
Source organism: uncultured Clostridia bacterium (assembly GCA_944388735.1). Taxonomy (GTDB): domain Bacteria; phylum Bacillota; class Clostridia; order TANB77; family CAG-508; genus CAG-269. Next base: position 2,467 of record CALXJX010000033.1, on the reverse strand, counting down.
TGGATATGTATATGGTAACCCATCATGCCATGAAAATGGATCTTTCATGTCAACACCATACTGATTTATATGTTCTCCTATTTTTATTGTATAAAATGTGTCATTTTGCAATGTTACTGGTGTAATAGCAATACAAAATATCCCTATTAATATGATAGCTATTACTCCAAATTTGACTCTTGAATTTAGTATTTTTTTTGCTATTTTTTTTACTTTTTCTTTCATCAAGGTTCTTTCCTTTCTTTTTTTATTTATTTGCATCTATGATTTTTTAATTATAAAGTTTTGTTGCATTTTTATATGGTAAAATTATATCAAAAAAAGTTTGAAAAAACTAGTCTTTTCAAACTTTTTATTTTTCTTAATGTAACTTTTACTACTAATTTATACAGCTTCTTGATTTTCTGTTTCAACTTCTTTTGATGTATCTTCCTCTTGTATAACTTCTAAGCTTCCTACTGAAACTTCATAAGCAACTCTCGTTTCAGATGTTCCATCTTCATGTTTCTTTTCATAAGTTCTAGATTGAACTCTTCCTATCAATTTTACTTGTGTTCCTACATCTAGGTCTTGACAAAATCTTGCATTTCTTCCCCATGCTATACATGGTATATAGTCAGATTTATTATATGCTCTATTAACTGCTAATAAAATGTCTGCTATTTCTCTTCCAAATGGTGTTTGCCTATAAATAGGTTTTTTACACATATATCCTACTAATACAACTTCGTTAGTTACCATATCTTTCTTTATGATTTCATTTTCTTCTTCTCCAGATTCTTCTACTTCTTTAACATCTTTTGCAAATACTGTTAGAATTAATCTGTTTTTTTCATTTTCATAGCTATTGTATGATCTAAATTGTCCTTTTACTAATAATTTTCTTCCTTCTTCTAATGTGTCGTCTTTAATTAATCTTTCTGATACTGTTATTGGTATTATATCTGAATTACCGCTTAAACGTGGTATTGATAAATTAAAGATATAAAATCTTTCTCCATAAATTTCATGGCTAAATTTCTTTTCTCCTGTAACTTTTCCAACTAATGTTAAGTAGTTGTTTTCTAGATAATTTGTATCCAATTTTAATTCCTCCCTATTTTTATTTTATCAATTGTATATTTTTCCTTACGCTCACTTAATTACAGTTACTATTATACACTATTTTTTTGGTTTTGTCTACATAAAAAGTTAATTTTTTCAAGATTTTATAGATTTTTGTAATATTCTAAGGATTATTTTAGGTTAAATATAGCAAAAATTATATAAATTATTAAAATTTCATAGTTTCTTAAATTGCTAGTTTCTGTTAAAATTATATGTTCTTCTCCCATTTCTATTATGTTTTTTTCTATATTTTCTATATTTCTTTGTAGATCAATTAAACATTCTTCTTGTGTAATGCTTGATAATGTTACTGTTGCTTTTGAATTTAGTCCAAATGTTATTATGTTTGTTTTTACATTTTCTAAAATATTTTTTTTCATTTGAATATCTACATTTAAAGCAATATATTTAGCATTTTGACATATTTTTTTTAGGATTTGCTCTTGCTTATTAAATTTGTCTAATTCTTTATTTAAAATAATTAAATCAAATTTGATATTTTGCAAATTTTCGATTGTTTTTGTGTTTATTTTTATTAATCTAATCTTTTCTTTATATTTTTTTACTTCTGCTTTTATGTTTTCAAAATTTTTGCTATCTAAAATAACTCCAATAAAATACATCTTTTTTCCTCTCGAATTTTATACTTATATTATTTCCTATATTGGAATTTTTATACATTTTTTTCTTAATTCTCCTTATAAATTTGTGTTCCTGATGAATTTATTGTGTAATTTTCTTTATATATTAGTTCTGATATCGTTACTACTTGCAATCCTTTTTGTTTAATATTTTTTAGTATCATATCTAATGCTTCTGCCGTGTGCTTTGTTCCATTATGACTTAGTATAATATCTCCTGCTTTTATTTTGTCTTTTATTCTATTCCACATTTCTTCTCCTGTTAGTCCTGTATAGTCTAACGTGTCTAAGTTCCATTGAATGCAATAATATCCTTTATCTTGTGCTGCTTTTATAACTGTATTATTGTATTCTCCATAAGGTGCTCTATATATTTTCGTTCTTTGCCCTGTTATTTTTTCTATTTTGTCATTGCTTTTTTCTATTTCTTCTATGTTTTTTTCATAACTTAAGTTATTTAGATATGGATGTGTGTCACTATGACTTGCTATTTCATGCCCCGCTTCGTATATCTTTTTTACCGCTTCTGGAAATTTTTCTATCCAGTCTCCTACCATGAAAAATGTTATTTTTGTGTTATTTTCTTCTAGTGTTTTTAATATACTACCTATGTCGTCTGCATTCCAGTCGCAATTTCTTTTATGATAGATTTTTGTTAAAATTAAAAGCAGATTTTATCTACTCTAAATTTACACTTTAAATTTATAATTAATTTTAAT
>CALXJX010000032.1 GCA_944388735.1 uncultured Clostridia bacterium | reverse complement strand
AAGATATTTTAGAAGTGTTACCAACAGAAGAAGATTTGAATTTACACATTGATATTATTGAAGAAGAAAATGAATAAGTACTTATCCCCCGGCTAAGCCGGGGGATAAGTACTTTTCAAATTTTAAATTCTTATAAAATAATTGACAAAAAACTAAATAAAAGATAGAATGTAACATGAATAAAAATGCAAAAAAACAGGAGATGAAAAAGAAAAAATGGAATTTATAAAAGCAGTATGGAAAAATAAAAAATTAGCATGGCAATTAGGGAGAAACGACTTCAAAAATAGATTTGCCAACACAAGTTTAGGAGCATTGTGGGGATTCTTGCAACCATTTATATTTATGATAATGTATGTAATAGTATTCCAATTCATATTTAAACAATCAGGGCCAGAAGGATGTCCTTATGTAGTATGGTTTATGCCAGGAATGGCTATGTGGATGTGTATTAATGACGGAATAATGGGTGCGAGTGGTTCAATAAGAGCATATAGTTATTTAGTAAAAAAAGTTGTTTTTCCAGTTGATATTATACCAATAATATCCTTACTTTCTAATTCAATAGTAGCTATATTCTTATTTATAATAGCAACAATAGTATGTATAATATTTGGATTTATTCCAAATGTTCTTATGATTATATATATGATTTTTGCTGTATATTGTTTTCTAATAGCAGTAACAAGATTCACATCGGCTGTGGCAACATTAGTGCCGGACTTTTCTAATTTACTAGGAATTATAATGCAATTATTTTTCTGGTTTACACCAATCGTTTGGGACTTGAGCATGCTTGCAGGACATCCATTAATATTAAAAATATTACAATGTATGCCATTTACTTATTTAGTTACAGGATTTAGAAATTGCTTTATGGGGGGAAATATTGTAACACAAGGAAATGGAGTATATACAATTATATTTTGGGCTATTACAATAATTATGTTTGTATGGGGAAATTATATTTTTAAGAAAAGTAAAAAAGACTTTGCTGATGTATTGTAATATATAGATGTATATTAAAGTTAAACTAAAAAAGGAGAATTTAATGAACAAAACAGTTTCAATACTTTTACCTACATATAATGGAGAAAAGTATTTAAAAGAACAAATAGACAGTATTTTAAATCAGACACATAAAGACATAAAACTAATAATTTCAGATGACTGTTCAAGTGATAATACTGTAAATATATTAAAACAGTATGAACAACAAGATTCAAGGATAGAATTATATATACAACCTAAAAATATGGGAGTAGTAAAAGAAATAGAATTTTTATTACAGAAAGTAGATACTCCTTTCTACATGTTAGCCGACCAAGACGATTACTGGTTACCTGAAAAAGTAGAAAAATCACTTGAAACATTAATAAAAAATAATGTTGATTTAGTATTTGGGGATTTAGAAGTTGTAGATGAAAACTTAAATACAATTTATCCTTCTTTTGGAGATTTTATGTTACTTAATAGAAAAATACACAAATATTTAGACAGTTATAAAGTTAACTATTTGTATAATTGTGTAACAGGTTGTACAGTATTAGCAAAAAGAGAAACAATACAATATATTATACCAATACCAACAAAATCAAAATATTTAATTCATGACCATTGGATTAGTATTATGGCATCTTTAAATGGAAAATTAGCATATATGGATGAAAAATATATTAAATATAGACAGCATGGAAATAATCAAGTTGGAACAAATAAGATTTCACATGGATTTAGTAAGTTTGAACAAGTAAGAGAACTATTTATTAATGTAAAATTAGGAGTTTTTGGAACATATTTTGAAAATAATAATAGATTTCCAAAACCAATACAAGAGTTAAATACAAAAGCTTTGCGATATTACAAAATGCTACAAAAAAAGAAGAATTTTAATTTTAAAAATTGGAATGTTTTCCATCAGTTATATAAAACAGAAAGACCAATGTATTATATTGAAAATTTTATTATTATGAATTTGCCATTAATAGGAAAAGCTTTATTTAAAATTAGGTATACTATATTAAAGATTTTGAAAAAAAGGTAATAGATTAGTGACATTGAAAGGAACGTGAAAAAGTATGGACAAAGCAAAAGACATTCAAAATACAGATGTAGCAATCAGGATAAATGGATTATATAAAAATTATAAAATGTTTGCAAGAAAAAAAGATAGATTACTCGAAACAATAATACCTGGACTTGAAAGACATGGAACTTTTAAAGCTATGGAGAATTTTAATTTAGAGGTCAAAAAAGGAGAAGTTTTAGGAGTACTTGGAAAAAATGGCGCTGGTAAATCTACTTTATTAAAAATGATAACAGGAGTTGTAACTCCAACGGCTGGAACAATTGAAGTACAGGGAAAAATAAGCTCTTTGTTAGAATTAGGTACAGCTTTTAATATGGATTTAACAGGATATGCAAATATTTATCAGCATGGACAAGTTATGGGACTTTCAAATGAAGAAATTAAAGCAAAAGAAAATGAAATTATAGAATTTGCAGATATAGGAGACCATTTATATCAACCAGTAAAAACATATTCATCTGGTATGTTTGCAAGATTAGCTTTTGCATGTGCTATAAATGTAGACCCAGATATTTTAATCGTTGACGAAGTTCTATCAGTAGGAGATATGGCATTTCAATTAAAATGTTTTAAAAAATTCCAACAATTCAAAGAAAAAGGAAAAACAATCCTTTTTGTAACACATAATATTGCAGATATATTAAGAAACTGCACAAGAACAATTATCATTGATTCAGGGAAAAAGATATTTGACGGGAGTGTAAAAGACGGCGTAGAAAAATATAAGAAGATTATTGTGGGGTTAGACGAAACAAAAAATGATGATATTCAAGATAAAGAAGAAACAGACGAAGAAATTTTGAAACAAAATCCATATCAGAAAAAAACAAGTAAAACAACAAAATCAGGAGAAACTTGGAAAGAAAAATGTAATGAAAATCCAGATTTAATTGATTATGGAAATGGAAAGGCAGAAGTAATTGATTATGGAGTTTTTGACGAAAATGAAAATATAACAAGTATGATTGAAAATGATAGAGATGTTATATTAAAGTCAAAAATTCGATTTAATGAAAAGATACAAGACCCAGTATTTACAATGACTCTAAAGGATTTTAAAGGCTTAGAAATTGGTGGAACAAATACTTTGATTGAAGGAATTGCAACAGGTAAGTTTGAAAAGGGTGATGTTGTTACAGTTACATTTAAACAAAGATTAAATGTGGCTCCTGGAAAATATACATTGTCTTTTAGTTGTACACATTTTAATAGCAAGGGAGATTTGGAGGTATTGAATCGTAAGTATGATGCTTTACTTGTTGAAGTTTTGTCAATGAAAAATACAGTTGGTCTAATGAGAATAGATTCAAAAATAAAAATAGAAAAGCAAGAATAATTCTAAAATGACTCTAACTACATTCAAATAAGTTTCGGCATTTTTTCGTCGAGTTGGGATACTATCATTTGAAGTTATCGACGAATGTGCCGTGGATAGCAAGCCGAGGAAATGCTGAAAATGATAGTATCCCAACTCGACGAAAAAATACTAAAACTTAAATAATATATAATAAATTTATACTAAAAAATAAAGAAAGGAAACAATCAAATGTTATCCCAAAATACAAAAAATAATAAAAGAAAAATTATTATAGCAGTAATTTCTTGTACCATATTGATAATTATTGCAAGTATATTATTAATGTCATATATAAGGTATAATAATCGCTTAGAATTAACACAATTAGGGAACATGACAACACGTCAAATGATGGGGTATTTTCTAAAAACTAAAGATAACAAAAATATTATAATAGACGGAGGAACAACTGGTGATAGTCAAAACCTTATTGATTATATAAATCAAAATGGAGGAGAAGTTGACACTTGGTTTATAACACATCCACATGAAGATCATGTAGGAGCAATTATTGAAATTTTAAACAATACTCAAATTCCAATTCATAATATATATGTAACATTAAATACACCAGAATGGTATGAAAAATTTGGAGATGGAAGAGGTAATGAAGCCCAAGAATTAATGCAAGCTTTAGAAGTTGACAGAGTAAAAGAAAAAGTTACAGAAGTTGAGCTAGGACAAGAAATACAAGTTGACAATATAACTTTTAAAATATTAGGTGTAAAAAATCCAGAAATTACTGAAAATGCAATGAATAATTCTAGTATGGTAATTAAATGTATGGTAAATAACAAATCAATTATATTTTTGGGAGATACAGGTCAAGAAAGTGGAGAAAAACTATTGAAGAATCAAAGAGAACAGTTAAAAGCTGATTATGTACAAGTAGCACATCATGGGCAAGCAGGTGCAGGAGAAGAACTATATAAGACAATTAGCCCTAAAGTTGCTATGTGGCCTACACCAGACTGGCTATGGAATAATGACAGTGGTCAAGGAGAAGATTCGGGGACTTGGAAAACGAAAGAGACTAGAGCATGGTTAGAGAATATAGGAGTAAAAGAAAATATAATAGAAAAAGATGGCAATATTACAATAAAAATTTATTAGTAAATGGGGAGATGTTATGGATTTAGATAAGGAGAGTTTATCAATAATTAATAAAAATATTATAAATTGGTATCCTTGGAAAGAAAATTCAAAAATATTGGAGATAAATGCTAATTCTGGAGAACTTACAGAAGAATTATCTTGTCATGCGGATAAAGTTGTTGCAATAGAAGAAAACAAAGAAAAATATAAAGAACTACAAGAAAAATGCCGAGATTTACAAAACACAGAACTTATTTCAGATAAATTAGAAAATGTTGAACTAAATGAAAAGTTTGATTATATACTAATAAATAGCATAAAACAAGAAAAACAAACATTAGAGAAGATACTAGATTATGCAAATAAATATATAAATGAATCTGGAATTTTACTTATTTTATTAGATAATAAATTTGGGTTAGCAACATTTAATTGCAAGTGGGAAGATAATGAAGATAAAGATCCAAAAATTAAAATGGAAAAAACTTCAATAGAACAAATGTTAAAAAAACAAGGATTTGAAAATTATAAATTTTATTATCCGTTACCTAACTATAAAACTCCAAATGTTATTTATACTGATAATTATATGCCAAATGAAGAAAGTATATTAAGAGATTTAACTTTATATAATGAAAATACAGTAGTGATAACAGATGAAAGAAATAAATATAAGGAAATTATCAATGAAAATATAAATCTATTTTCTATGTATGCAAATTCATTTTTAATAGAAACATCAAAAATGCCAATTACAAACGAAATCAAATATGTATCATTCGGAAATTCTCGAAAAGAAAAATATAGAATGAAAACAATTATGAATAATGAGCAGGTATATAAAGAGCCAGTATTAGAAGAAGGAAAAGAACACTTGCAAACTATAAAGAATAACATTATAATATTAAACAGATTAGGAATAAATATATTAGATACATTTGACGAAAACAAAATATATAGTAAACTTATAAAGAATGTACAATCATTTGATAAAATGTTAATTGAAATGGCTAAGGAAAATGGAACAGAAAGTATATTAGAATCCGTACAAAAATTTTATAAAGATTTAGAAAATAAATTAGAAAAAAGTGAGCAAACAGCAAATACTGTTTTTGAAAAATATAATATTGAAATTAATGAAGAAGCAAAGAGAAAACTACATTTTATTAAAGATGGAATTTATGATTTAATTTTCCAAAATGCATTTTTAATAGATAATGAATTTCATTTTTATGACCAAGAATGGATAGAAGAAAACATTCCAATTGAATTTATCATGTATAGAGCTATATATTATTTAGGAAATTCATGTAGTGCAATAGATACAGATGAATTGTATAAAAGAATGAATATATATCCATATAAAGATATCTTTGAAAAATTAGAAAATATTTTACAATATCAAATCAAAGATGAAAAAATTTGGAAAATACATGCAGAAAGTTTTAAAACAATAAGAAGTATACATGATACCTGTATACATTATAACAATTTAAGAGGAATCGCTGAAAATGAGGCTTTACAGTTAAAAGAACAGTTAAAAAACAATGAACTTGAAAAAGAAAGATTAAGGCAAGCGTTAGAAGAAAAAAATCATCAAATTAAAGACTTGGAGTTCCAACTAAATTATGTTATAAGTTCAAAATCTTGGAAAATGACAGAACCATTAAGAAATATAAGAAGAAAATTCAATAAAAAATTGTATTAAATGAAAAGGAGATATTATATAAATGAGTGTAAGATTAAGAGACAAATTATTTCCAGAAGGCGGAAAAATAAGACAAATATTAAGAAAAATAAATGTAATAGTTCATAAAATAAGACCAAGAAATATCAAAAAATTCTTTCAAATGTTAAAAGAATATGGTTGGAAAGGGACTTGGGACAGAATTAATAATGTGGCTGAAAAAGGAACAGAAAAAACACCATATCAGATATGGATGGAATTTAATAATCCAACACCAGAAGAATTGGAGGCTCAAAGACATGTAAAATTTAAATTGGAGCCTAAAATTAGTATTTTAGTTCCAATGTATAAAACACCCGTAAATTTCTTTACTGAATTGGTGCAATCATTAATCGACCAAACATACACAAATTGGGAACTTTGTCTAGCTGATGGAAGCCCAGAAAGAAATCCTGAACTAGAAGAAATTTGCAAAAAAGATAGTAGAATAAAATATAATTATACAGGAAAAAATCTTGGAATTTCAGGAAATACAAATGAAGCTTTAAAAATGGCAACAGGTGATTATATCTCTTTGTTAGACCATGACGATTTATTACCAAAAAACAGTTTATATGAAATAGTCAAATGTATAAATGAAGACCCTAATGTAGAATTTATTTATACAGATGAAGATAAAATAACAACAATAGACAAGCCAAGATTTGACCCTCATTTTAAACCGGATTTTGCAATAGATACATTAAGGTCTAATAATTATATATGTCATTTTAGCACTTTTAGAAAAGACCTAATGGAGAAATTAGGAGGATTTCGTTCTAAGTACGACGGTGCACAAGATTTTGATATTATTATTAGAATGGCTGAAACTGCTAAAAATATAAAACATATTCCAAAAATATTATATCATTGGAGAGTTCATGAACTATCTACTGCAAAGGCAGGAGGAGATGCAAAACCTTATGCTTTTGAAGCGGGAATTCCAGTATTACAAGACCATTTAAAAAGAGTTGGATTAGAAGGCGAAGTAAAACATGGAGCAACTTTAGGAACTTATGAAATTGATTATAAAGTAAAAGGAAACCCAAAAGTAACAATCTTAATACCAAATAAAGACCAAGCAAAGACATTAAAAACATGTATAGATTCTATAAAAAAATTAACAACATATCCTAATTATGAGATTGTAATAGTAGAGAATAATAGCGAAGAAAAAGCAACATTTAAATATTATGAACAATTAGAGAATGATGAAAAAATAAAAATTCTATATTATAAACCAGAAGATAAGAAATTTAATTATTCTAAAATAATTAATTATGGAGTGAAAAACACAGACGGAGAGTATATAGTACAATTAAATAATGATACAAAATTATTAACACCAGATTGGTTGGAAAAAATGGTCGGAATGAATCAAAGAGAAGATGTAGGTGCTGTTGGAGTTAAATTGTATTATCCTGACGGAACTATTCAACATGCAGGAACAATTATTGGTGTGTATGGTGTTGCTGGGCATGTTTTCAGAGGATTATACAAAAATACTCATGGTTATTTTGGAAGAGATAGCCATATACAAAATATGAGTGCTGTAACAGCAGCTTGTATGATAGCAAAACGTTCTGTATATGAACAAGTAGGATATATGAATGAGGATTTTGCGGTTGCATTTAATGATATTGATTTTTGCTTAAAGATTATTCAAGCAGGATATTTGATTATTTATAATCCTTTTGTAGAATTTGTACATTATGAATCAAAGTCAAGAGGTTTAGAAGATACTCCTGAAAAACAAGCAAGATTCCAAAGTGAAATAGATTTGTTCTATGAAAAATGGGGAGATTACAAGAAAAAGGGTGACCCTTATTATAATATTAATTTAAGATTAGATGATGACCAATATGGAATTAAACAAGAAAAAGGAATGAGATAAACAATGAAGATATTAAAGAAAACAATTTTAAGGAAACATATAATAGGATTATCAATCCTATTAAGTGTACTTATTTTTATAATATATGAATTTTTGTTTTGTAATGCACGATTTGTAGAATGTTTATTAAATGAAGAACAACTGTCTTATAATTTTTCGCTATTTAGAATGTTTGCATATGTCATATTTTATGTTGTTTTGTTTTTGCTAAGAAGAAGAATAACTGCTAATTTAGAGAAATCTCTAGAAAATCCTATAAAGAAAAAATGTATAATAATATATATTCCATCTGCAATTATTACAAGTATAGTACTTTTATTTTTAGATTTACAAATACAAAACTTAGCAATTTGCTTAATATCTATATTAATGATAGGATTATTTATACTATATATTACAAATAACATGTTACAAAATGCAGTTGTAATAGTACTAACATTTGGAAGTATATTTTGTATAGCAAATAAATATAATCATCCTCTTGATGAAAAACAGCATTTTATATCGGCGTTAAATGTATCATTTGGAAATTTTGACTTTTCTAATCCAATTACAGATAACATATATCAAGATATGGAGCAAGTATTAAAATATAATGAGCTAGACGAAAAATATTTTAAAACATATAAAAAAGATATTACAAAAGAAGTTGATGATTTAGCAGGACCAACAGATTATAAAGTATTTTTATATATACCAACAGGGATTGGAATATTAGTTGGAAGAATATTAAAAGGAACCGTTTTAGATATATATATTGCTGGTAGATTTTTCAATTTAATGGCATATACAATATTTGCAATACTTATTTTAAAACTTATTCCGTTTAAGAAAAAAATATTTTTTGTCATATTGTTTAATCCATTATTAATAGCATTGGCATCATCTTATTCAATGGATGGAATTTGTACAGGATTTATAATGTTATTTATATCATATGGATTAAAATCATATAAAAAGTATCAAGATGGAATAGAGCCATCAGTAAAACAAAAAATAATATTAGGAATATTATTTATACCAATATTATTAATTAAAGGTATGACGTATGCACCAGTAATATTAATAATATTAATGTTTCCATTAAAGCAAATAATTCAAAAAAATAAAAAAGCTATTCCTATAATATTTGGAGTATTACTAATATTATTAATAGCGGGAGCTATATTATTAAAATCTGGAATACCAACAGATGAAAGGGGAGGAGAAACAAGTGCAAGTGATCAAATAGCAAATATAATTCAAAATCCAATAATTTTAGTAAGAACATTTTTAAATCATTTTAATAATAATATATTTAATTTTGGTTGGTTGGCAGAAATGAATCAAGCCGCATTTTTTGGACATGCATATATTTTAGTATTCTTCTTGTTAGTAATATTTACAATATATATAGGAATTTATGATGATGATTATAATTTTAAAATGAAAGAAAAAGTAATTTTAATAATTACATATCTGGCTACAGTATTTTTAACAAGTCTTGCATTATATATAACCTATACACCTGTTGGACTAGAACAGATAAATGGATATCAGGGAAGATACTTATTTCCGATTATAGCATTACCATTAATGTGTTTATCTGGGAAACATTTAAAAAGTGATAATAATAAAGATGTAAATATGATAATGACTATTATAATAGGAGTTTTAATTATTTTAGATATAGTCGGAATGACAATTATGAGATAATGGAGATATACTATAAGAAATATCTTAATTGTCAAGACAGAAAGGAATGAATATTAAGAATGAAAGTATTACTAATAGTACCAGCATATAACGAAGCATTAAATATAGAGAAAACAATTAAAGACATAAAAGATAATACTGATTATGATTATGTAATAATAAATGACTGTTCAAAAGACAACACTAAAGAAATTTGTCAGAAAAATGAGTTTAATTTAATCAACTTGCCTATTAATTATGGATTAACAAGCGCTATACAAGTAGGAATGAAATATGCAAAGCAAAATGGATATGACATAGTAATTCAATTTGATGGAGATGGCCAACACCAAGCAAAATATTTAAAAAGTTTAGTAGAAGAAATCCAAAAAGAAAATTGTAACATAGCAATAGGTTCAAGATTTGTAACTAAAAGAAAACCTATATCAATGAGAATGCTAGGAAGTTTTCTTTTATCTATTGCAATAAAATTAACAACCTTTAAAACTATAAAAGATCCAACATCAGGAATGAGAGCTTTTGATAAAAAATCAATCGAAGAATTTGTCAACAATACAAGTTTAACACCTGAACCAGATACACTGGTATATATGATAAAAAAGAAAATGAAAATTAAAGAAGTGCAGGTAGAAATGAAAGAAAGAGAGTTTGGAGAAAGTTATTTAAAGCCATGGAGATCAATACAATATATGACGAATATGTTTTTTTCTATTATATTTATCAGAGCAATTACAAGAAAAAACAAGTAACATTATTAAGGTGAATTTTTGTATAACTATAAAATTGTTACTATAATATAAAATCTAGAGAAAAATAAATAAACATTATAAACATATTATATGAGGAGGAATTAAAATGACACTAACATTAAGAGTTATATTAATAATCTGTTCATTAATGTCTTTTTTTCTATGTATCACAAAAATAAAACAATCAAAATTAAAAATAGAAAATTCAGTGGTTTGGATGATAGGAAGTGTTATACTAATTTTAATGAGTATTTTCTATGAAAGAGTAGAATGGATTTCTATAAAATTAGGGTTTATAGCACCAGTAAATTTTGTGTTTTTTGTATTGATAGCCTTTTTATTGATTGAAGTGTTTCTTAATAATATCCAAATTTCAATACAAAATGAAAAAATAAAAGATTTAAACCATTATATTGCATTAAGAGAAAAAGAAAAGAAAGAATAATACTAAAATAAAGGGAAGGAAAAAATAAAAATGAGTGAACTAAAAAAAAATAAAATTAAATTATCAATTATTGTAGCAATTTATAACTTAGAAAAGTATTTACCAAGATGTCTAGATGCTTTGGTAAATCAAACATTGCAAGATATTGAAATTTTATGTGTAGATGACGGCTCAACAGATTCTGCTCCACAAATTATAGAAGAATACGCTAAAAAATATCCAGAAAAAATAAAAGTTTTCCATAAGGAAAATGGAGGAGAATTTACAACTAGAAATTATGGCTTAGAAAGAGCAACTGGTGAATATGTAACATTTGTAGATACAGATGACTGGGTAGAGCCAACCTGGGCAGAAAAATTATATAATGCAGCCAAAGAATATGATGCAGATATTGCAGTGTGTGGGTTTGAAAGAATAGATTTAAAAACAAACAAAGTAGTAGGAAGAGATATGACTGGTTTTGGTCACACTTGTAAAAAAATTGTACCAGATGATGATTTTATGGTTTTTGTAAATCCTTCTCCATGGAATAAGGTGTATAAAAGGGAAAAAATAAAAGATTTGAGATTTTTGCCTTTTAGAGGTTTTAATGATACAATGTTTTTGGCAAGTTGTTTTATAAGGATTAACAAAATTGCTTTTATACCAGATATATTATACCATTATTACTTGCGTTACGACTCACAAATACATACAGTAAATGAACAAGATGTAAATAATCTAAAAAAATATCTATTAGAAGTAAAAGAATTATATATTAAAGAAAATAGATATGAGGAAATGAAGTACATTTTAGATTTAATGGCATTTATTCACCTTGGAATATCAGTTATGTATAGAGCTTCTTATGACAAAAATATTGATTTTAAAAAAATGTTAAAAGAAACAATTAAATATTTGAATGAGAATTTCAAAACTTGGAGAAAAAGCCCATTTTTGAAATTTAGGTACTCTATGAAAAAAGGCTTTAAACATATCGGATTATGGGGAATATCTAAGCTTTATAAATGGGGAATGCCAATGGTATTTATTAATATTTATAAATTTGTTGTAGATAAACTAAAAATAGATATAAAATTTTGAGGGGAATGATAGTAAATATGAAAATAGCTGTGTTGATACCATGTTATAATGAAGAAATAACAGTAGCAAAAGTAATAAACGACTTTAGAAGGGAATTGCCAGAAGCAGATATCTATGTATATGATAACAACTCAAAAGATAAAACTGCTGAAATTGCAAGAGCAAACGGAGCGATTGTAAAACATGAATATAAACAAGGAAAAGGCAATGTAGTAAGAAGTATGTTTTATGATGTTGATGCTGATATATATATTATGGTAGATGGAGATGATACATATCCAGCAGAATCTGTACATCAACTAATAGAAACTATTGTTGAGGGCAGAGCAGACATGGCTATAGGTGATAGATTATCAAATGGAACTTATCAGAAAGAAAACAAAAGATTTTTTCATAAATTTGGTAACAACTTAGTAAAAAAAGGAATTAATGTATTATTTAATACTCATTTAAAAGATATTATGACTGGATATAGAGCATTTAGCAAAAAAATTGTAAAAAATATGCCGGTCATGTCTCCGAAGTTTGAAGTGGAAACGGAAATGTCTTTATATGCTTTAGACAAGCGATTTGTTATAGAAGAAATTCCTATTGTGTATAGAGACAGACCAAAGGGAAGCAAATCAAAACTTAGAACAGTAAGAGATGGGTTTAAAGTATTAAAAACAATTGTAAAAATGTTTAAGAATTATAAACCTTTACGATTTTTTACAAGTATCGCTATTGTTGTATTTATATTGGGAATTCTTGTTGGAATTCCGGTATTAACAGAGTTTTTTGAAACACATTATATAACAAAAATACCATCTGCTATATTGGCAACAGGACTTGTCATTTTATCAGTAATTATTGGACAATGTGGTGTTATATTAGATACAGTCGTAAAACAAAATAGAGAAAATTATGAATTGAATATGCTAAGATATAAACAATTGGAGGACTTAAAAAAAGAACAAAAAAGATATGATTAATATTCAGGTTAACTTATATATGTATATCGATTTTAAAAATATCTTAAGAAAGGATTGCAATAAAATATGGAAAAAATAGAAAAAAGGAGAAATAAAGCAATGCAATATATATTAATATGTGTTTATTTAGTATTAACAGTTTCAGGACTTATTTTAATGAAAAAAGGAGGAAATCCAGGAAGTATAGGAGTAGAAAATGGTACTTTTAACTTTGGAATTAGTTTAGTAAGTTTACTAGGTTTAGTATGTTATTTATGTAGTTTTTTACTATTTACAAGATTAGTTGTGATGTTTGATTTAAGCTATATAATGCCAGTTACTACAGGTATTGTGCAAATATTAACATTAATTTCTTCTTATGCTATATTTAAAGAAGAATTTAGTTGGAAAGCTGTTATTGGAGCGAGTTTAGTTATAATAGGTATTTTAATTATGAATTGGAAAACAAACTAGTAAGGAAGGGTATGTATGAAAAAATTATCTGTAATTGTACCGATGTATTGCGAAGAGGCTGTAATTGGAGAATGCTATAAAAGATTAACAAATATTATGAAAAAAATAGACAACTATAACTATGAAATTATAGTTGTTAATGATGGTAGTAAAGATAATACATTAGAAATTTTGGAAGAAATCGCACAAAAAGATAAAAATGTTAAAGTAATATCTTTTTCAAGAAACTTTGGACACCAAGCAGCAGTAACAGCTGGATTGAAAAATGTTACAGGAGATGCCATTGTTATAATAGATGCTGATTTACAAGACCCACCAGAATTAATTCCAGATATGCTAAAACTATGGGAAGAAGGAAATGAAGTTATTTACGCAAAAAGAAAGACTAGAAAAGGAGAATCCACATTTAAGTTATTGACAGCAAAGATGTTTTATAGCACATTAAATGCTTTATCTGATGTAGAAATACCAAAAGATACAGGAGATTTTCGCCTAGTAGACAGAAAAGTAGTAGATACAATTAATCAAATGCCAGAACATAATAAATTTTTAAGAGGCTTATTTAGTTGGGTAGGATATAAACAGGTTCCTTTTGAATATGAAAGACAAGAAAGATATGCTGGAAAAACAAAATATCCATTAAGAAAAATGATTAAATTAGCTTCTGACGGAATTATTAGCTTTTCTACTAAACCATTAAAATTAGTTGGAACATTAGGAATTATATCTATTGTTATATCAATTTTAATTTTAATATATGCCTTATTATCTTATGCTTTTAAGCTAAACAATTTATCACCAGGTTGGACCTCTATAATGGTAGCAATTACTTTTTTTGCAGGAGTTCAGTTGTTATCTATTTGGATTATGTCTGAATATATAGGAAGAATTTATGATGAAGCAAAAGAAAGACCTCAATATATAATCAACAAAAAAATAAATTTTGATGAATAATTGTTACTTTAAAATGAAAGGAATGAATAATAATGAAATTTTTAAAAATAATATGTATATTTATACTAATAATTATGCTATTAAATACTATGCTTCCAATAATATCATCAGCAACAAATCAGACAACAAATGAGAACACAATAACAAATAAAGTAAAACAAAATGAGACTCAAATTCAAGAAAAAACTCAAACTAGCAGTGATAAAAATAAAGCTAAAAATGATGAGATTAATAATTCTGACGAAAACATTATTTTAGAAGAAAATGAAAAAGATTCTAGCAATGAAGAAGTCTTTAATAATATACAAGTAAAAGATTTGTCAGTAGCATATAGCACATATATACAAGATTTAGAATGGCAAGAAGTAGTAATTAATGGAGATACTGCAGGAACTATAGGAGAAAGTAAGAGAATAGAGGCTATAAAAATAAAGTTATTTAATGCACCCTCAAATGCAAAAATAAAATATGAAGTTTATATGGAAAATGAGGGCTGGCAAGATAGTTCTTTAGACGGAGAAATAGCAGGTAGTATAGATAAAAAATTAAAAATATATGGTATAAAAATAGAACTAGAGAACATGCCAGAATATTCTATTCAATATAGAGTCCACGTTCAAGATTTAGGTTGGCAAGAATGGAAAGAAAATGGAGAAGAAGCAGGAAAAATTTTAGAGAAAAAGAGAATAGAAGCAATAGAGATAAAGTTAGTAAAAAATAACGAATTAGAAAGTGAAACAGAAAATAATTTAAAAGATGAGGAAGAAAAGACAGAAAATGTTGAAAAAGATGAATTGGAAGAAATAAAAAGTGAAACAAGCAAAAAAGATGAAGTGATAAAGAATGAAACGAATAAAATAAATGATGAAACAGAGAAACAAACGAATAACTTAAATACTAATATAGAAAATGTAAATAATGAATCAAAAATCGAAACAGAAAATCTAGTTGAGAGTACAAATGTTTTAAAAGCTTCAAAAACTGTAAATAATAAATCTAGTGTTTCAGTAGTTTATGACTCACATATTCAAGATTATGGCTGGGAAAGTAGTTTTTCTAAAAGTAATGGTCAGACATCAGGAACAACAGGGAAAAGCAAAAAAATTGAAGCTGTACATATAAAATTAGTTAATGCACCTCAAGGAACAAATATAAAATATACAACATATATTGACGGAATGGGCTGGCAAGGGTGTGCATCAAATGGTGCAATGTCTGGAACAACAGGACAAAATAAAAAAATATATGGTATTAGAATTCAATTAGAAAATTCAAATGAGTATTCAATTAAATATAGAGTACATTTACAAGATATAGGATGGGGACAATGGTTCTATGACGGTGATATTGCAGGAGAACTTGAAAAACAAAAAAGAATAGAAGCTATTGAAATTCAATTAATACCAAAAAGAGAACAAAAATTATCAGTTTCTTATAAAGCTCATGTCCAAGATATAGGTTGGCAAGATTGGGTTTCTGACGGAACAACAGCAGGAACCACAGGTCAAAGTAAAAAAATTGAAGCAGTTAATATAAAACTTTTAGGAGCACCAATAGAAGGAAAAATTCATTATTGTACATATATAGACGGAATTGGTTGGCAAAGTTGGAGAGAAGATGAATTTACATCTGGAACAACAGGACAAAATAAAAAAATATATGGAATAAAAATACAATTAGTAAATATGAATAACTATTCTGTAGAATACAGAGTTCATATTCAAGAAGAAGGCTGGACTGGCTGGAAAAAAGACGGAGAAATAGCTGGAAATATAGATGAAAAATTGAGAGTTGAAGCGATAGAAATAAAATTGATTGAAAAAGAAACAAATGTACAATATTATTCTTACATAAACGGCAAAGGTTGGGAAGGTACATATAGCTTAAGCAATGGAGAAACATCTGGAACAACAGGAAAAAGCAAAAAAATTGAAGGAATTAAAATAAAATTGCAAAATGCACCATACAGCGGACATGTTTTATATAGAGCACATGTACAAGATATAGGTTGGACAGATTATGTTAAAGACGGAGAAACTACAGGAGTTATTGGACAAGGTAAAAAAATAGAAGCAATACAAATACAATTACAAGGCTTAAATGATTATACAATAGAATACAGAGTTCATGTACAAGATATAGGTTGGACAAATTGGTATATAGATAACGAGATTGCAGGAACAGTGGGGCAAAATAAAAGAATCGAAGCTATTCAAATAAGACTTGTACCTAAATATAAAAGGGTATATAAAGGAATTGATGTTAGTGAATGGAATGGTGGAACTATAAATTGGTATCAAGTAAAAGCTTCTGGTGTTGATTTTGTTATGATTAGAATTGGCTATAGAGGTTATGGAGCAGAAGGAAACTTTGCAGAAGATTCATGTTTTAAAATTAATATGCAAGGAGCAAAAGCAGCAGGATTAAAGGTAGGTGTATATTTCTTTACCCAAGCTATTAATACGGAAGAAGCAAAAGAAGAAGCGGTTTGGGTATTAAATAAATTAAAGCAGTACAATTATACAGTAGATTTACCAATTGCAATTGATACAGAAAAATCTACTGAAGAAAATGGAAATGGTAGAGCAGATCATTTAGATGTTGCTACAAGGACAGCAGTATGTAAGACATTTGCTGAAACTATTAAGGCTAATGGTTATACACCAATGATATATGCTAGTAAGAATTGGTTTTATGATAATTTAGATATGTCACAACTATTACAATATGATACATGGCTAGCACATTATGCAGATGAGACAGATTATAAATATCATTATGAAATTTGGCAATATACTAGTTCTGGAAGTGTCTTAGGCATTTTAGGTAATACAGATTTAAACTATGGTTACAAAAAATATTGGTAAAAGTAAATATTTCTTGTCTAATTCAGAGATTATAAAAAAGTTATTAATTATAGGATTAGACGAAAGCTTAATAATAGGGAAAACCCCAGCACGTATTGTGCTGGGGAGTTTTCTACTGAATAATAATTGTCAAACTGATATCTGAACCATAAGGTTGCTCAGAAGGTGTAAGCTCTACGATTTCCATATCATATCCAGCCTCTTTCAACTCAGATTGAATATTTTCCAATATGTCGTTGCCATTAATGACAACTTTTTCAGTTTGAATTCTTTCTTTCTTGTAGGAGTTACTACCGAAATTGCAACCCTGTCCGGCAAGCTCTTTTAATTCAAAGAGCTTTTTCTGGATTGCTGCTTCGCACCGTTCCCGTGCTTCTTCCAGCCTCCTGTTTTGCCACTTGTTGTAAATGGTATAATTTTATGTAGGAAAATGGCAAAGAAAAATGTCGTTTTTCCTACATATTTTTTGTATCTCAAA
>CALXJX010000031.1 GCA_944388735.1 uncultured Clostridia bacterium | reverse complement strand
CCATTGACCACAGACATAAATCCCGCGTCTGCCGTATTGCTAATACGGAATTACTTTGCTCCCTTTATGGGCGCACTTACTAAATGATTCTTTATATCTTTTTGCCGTTGAATACTTATAATTTATTTCAAAATATTCTTTCATCCAATAATCTAAGTAATTTCCATATAACATATTACATTCTATACTTGTTACCCCATTAACAAATTCATTGTATGCTTTTTGCCCGGCCATATAGGCTTCATTCTTAGTTCTAAAGCCACACTTTGTTATTTGTTTTCTTTTACCATTCACTTTCCCTGCTTCAAAGCAATATTGATATACATTTCCTCTTTTTCTTATATTAATCATTTTATCATCTTCCTTTCTTTGAGTACTAATATTTTACAACAAGAAAAGTGAAAATTAAAAATTTTCACACTGGCACTAATTTAAAGTTAGTGCCTTTTATTTTTATTCTTTATATTATATAATTTCTTCATGGAATTTTTAGAGTTTTTAGATGAAGAAATTAAACATACTTACAAACCTAATAATTGTAAGTCTAAATTTAAAATCAAAGACATTTTCAACGACCACTGGTATTCTTTTTTAGAGGATAACCCTAATTTAAATATTAGACCTGTGGTTTATGAAGAAGTAGAAAAAATGATGGGCTGTGGCTCTCTTTCTAATGGTTATGCCATTTATACTTGTGAACACTGTAACAACTATTTATATGTCCCTTTTACTTGTAAATCTCGTTTCTGTTGTTCTTGTGGTACTAAATATACTTTAGATAGAGCTGATACTATTGCTAGAAAATCTATTAATTGCACTCATAGACACATTACTTTTACTATTCATCAAGCTTTATGGCCTCTTTTTCAAAAAAATAGGTCTTTACTTAATATTCTATTTGACGCCGTTTCCTCTACTATCCTTTCTTGGTTTTATCGCCAAAACCACAAAGAAAATTTTACTCCTGGTTTTATCTCTACTCTCCATACTTTTGGTCGTGACCTTAAATGGAATCCTCATATTCATGTATTGATTACCGAAGGTGCTTCTGGTAATTTTACTCCTTGGAAAAAGTTTGAAATTTTCCCTTATACTATGCTTCGTAATCGTTTTCAAACCACTTTACTTTCTCTTCTTGAAAAGCACTTTGGTAAGAAAAACTTTAAATCCCTCAAAAATTATATTTACCAAACTTCTAAAAATGGTTTCTATGTTCATGCTCCTAAAATTAAGGCTCGTGATATTAAATCTACTGTTAAATATGTTATCCGTTATTCTGGTAAACCTGCTATGGCTCAATCTCGTATTCTTGATTATGATGGCGAATATGTTACATTTTGGTATGATAGGCATGAAGATAATCAAAGAGTTGAAGAAACTATCCATGCTTATGATTTTATCAAAAGACTTATTATTCACATTTATGATAAATACTTCAATGTAGTTAGATATTATGGCCTGTATGCTAAAAAACATAAATTTTCTGATAAATTTATCTACATGCTTAAGCCACATGTCGCTAATTTTAGAAAACAACTTAAAAACTGGAGATGTCGCATTGAATTATATTTCAAAAATGACCCTCTTATTTGCTCTTGTGGGCACACTTTTCACTTTGACTATATTGTTAAAAAACCGTATAATACTTCATGAGGTGATTAGTTTGAAAATTAAACGTCCTACATATACTGAATTTATTTGTACTAGATGCAAGTGTCATGAAAAAATTCCTACTAAAATTGTTTTACAAATGGATATGATGGATCCTGGCGACCCTTCTTATCCTCCTATGTTTGATTGTGAAAAGTGTGGTGCCTTAATGAAACCAGTTTATTTCGTAGGATATACTGGTATTGAATATACTTACGACGGAAATTAATTATTTACATATATCACCATTTTGCCTTTTATTTAAGGTTTATTTGGCATGTCTTTTCCTTATTATTCTTGTATAGTCAAAATCTTCGATTTTTCCTATACAACAAAAAAGTGTAGTATTTTTACTACACTTCAAATTATTTTTATTAAAATTCAAATCCATCAATATCAAATATTTTGTTACATTTATATTTAAAATTGCATTTTTTTAAATTTAAATTAATTAAAACTTGTGTTATTTTTACTATATTTCCACGTTCTCTACATTGAATTTCTAATTCTTTTATCACTTCATATGGTAATTCATCTTCTAATGTACATGAATATGCAAAATATAAATTTTTAATATTATGAATAAACTTATCTTCAGTAATTAAGTTTTCGTCTCTTAATATATTTAATAATAATGTTATAAAATATAATTGGATGCTTGTACATACTTTATAAAAATAAATAATATTTTCTTCTATTATGTCTTTTGTTGCAAATATTAAGTTTTAATAATTACATTTGAATATCAATGCTCTCTAAAATAAAACAAGTCATATTTATGTAATTTAGTTTTATTTTTATCCTCGTTTTTTAACTTTATTTTTTCAGAACTCCAATTAAGTTTATCAGCACAATTTAAAACATCCACAATAAAATCATTACAAAACATTAAAAAATTATAATCAATTTGTATATTTAAATTTTTTCATTCTATCACCACTACTTTATAAGTATCATAATTGTTTAGATATTCATTTGCATTTTCTTACATTATCTTACTATTTCTATATTAAAATATTGTTCTTGAAATTCTGTTAAAGCTATTATAGCATCATTTGAATATTTTTTTTCATTTGGAACAATAATGAGTTTATCATCATCATCATTAAGTCTATGTATTATTGCTATACATTTTCCGTGAAATCTATCAATAGGTTCAAAAACACCTAATACATAACAATCTATTTCTTCTCCATCTGTATTCAATGTATTAGGAACATATCCATAATTCAACGGATATATAAAATTCCATTTTGGATGTCTACTTCCTATTTTTCTGTCTATACATACATTAACTTCTTTATTTAAGAATTCTTTTATATCTTTTTTCATACTTTTCCCTCTACTTCATATCTGACCATGTTGATGGTAATAAATCTCTTAATGTTACAATTTTATCTTTTCCTATCATAATTTCACATTGCAAGTTCTTATGATTCATTTGATAAAGAAATTCTCTACATTTTCCACATGGCGATATGATTTTTCCACCTTCATATACTGCAACCATTTTTTTTATTTCTGTTTCTCCATTAAGTATCATATTAGACATTGCAACATTTTCTGCACATAAGCCTAATGAACATGTTGTCTTTATAGATCTACCCATATATATTTTTCCGTTAGCTGATAAAACAGCTACTGCTACTTCGCTTATATAAGTATGTTCCTCAACTTTTTCTTCTTTTGCTAACTTGTTAGCCATTTGATATAATTTTTCAAATTCCATATTTTACTCCTATTTTACAATTATATTATTGATATAATCTTTACCTTTATAATAATTACCATTAATTATATTATTTATTATTTCATTTATTTCTTCCACATTTTCATCACTTATAAAAATTCTTGCTGAACTTTTTGCACTACATAAATTTAATGAAATTGTTTTACTTCCATATACTTTTGTAAGAATCTGTTTTTTACTACTTTTACATAAATATTCTTTACTATTATTTATATCTTTTATATAATATTTTTCTTGACAATTATTTTTACAATTATTACTACATATGGTATCATTTGCTTTAATACAATACTTCATATTTATAAGTGGAATTTTTCCATAAACTATTTCCTCAAAATTGCCATAATTTTGTTCTATTAAATTAATTTTTTCATTATTTCCTAATTCTAATGATAATGTAATAATATCTATTCCTAATTTTCTTAAAGCTTCACAAGAATTTTTATTAAAAATATTTAAACTATAATTTCCTATATATCTGTAATTATCTCTATATTTTTCAATCAAATAATAATCACTTATATTAGATAAAATAAAACCTTTTATTTTAAATTCCATAAGTATTTTTTCAATTTGATTTTTATAATCTTTTATATCTTTTTGTAGTACTATCAACGGTGTTTCAATAAAGAGTTCAAACCTTTTCTCTAACTCTTTTATAATATTATAATTAATCTCGAATTCATCTATTGGAATATATATTCTTTTAATTTTATCTGATAACGTAGAATAATTTTCTTTTTTATTAAAATGTTCAAATGAAAGTGCT
Source organism: uncultured Clostridia bacterium (assembly GCA_944388735.1). Classification (GTDB taxonomy): domain Bacteria; phylum Bacillota; class Clostridia; order TANB77; family CAG-508; genus CAG-269. The sequence continues at coordinate 14,740 of CALXJX010000031.1, read as the reverse complement.
ATCTCTGTTTTCTTATTGTTATCAATACCTATTTCTATTTTTTTCTTTTCAATTTTTTTCTTTGTTATATATTTATTTTCTAACTTTGTATCTACAATAAAACTAGTATTAGACTTATGAGAAAAATGTGCATCAGATAATCCTCTATTGCTAATTTCTTTTAACTTATTATAATCATCTTTTTCTACTACATATTTATTCTCTGACAATGCTAAATCAATATATTTTCTATAAATTCTTGTAACTTCTTGTATATAATGAATATCTCTTGTTCTTCCCTGTATTTTTAAGCATTTTACACCAGCTTTAATTAATGATGGAATATACTCTAATCCACACATATCTCTTGGTTTTAAAATTTTACCACTTCTAATTACAGTATTATTTTCTATCAAGTTATATTCATTCCTGCAAGAACCAACACACATACCTCTATTACCCGCCAATCCATATTCAATACTTGAAAATAAACATTGACCAGAATATGAAATACATAAACCTCCATGTATAAATGTTTCTATTTCTATGTTAGAATGTTTACAAATATTTTCTATTTCTATCATTGATAATTCTCTAGATAAAATTGCCCTTTTATACCCTATTTTTTCAAGCATTTTTACTCCATCAATGTTTGTAATTGTATTTTGAGTACTTGCATGAATATCTAATTGGTGATATTTTCTTATTAGTTCTTTAGCTAATCCAATGTCTTGGACTATAATAGCTGAAACTCCTGATTCATATGCAATATCTGCTACTTTTAAAGCCCTTTCAAATTCATCATCTTTAATTAAAGTATTTAATGTCAAATTGGTTTTTACATTTTTCTTTTTACAATATTGTATTGCCTCTTTTAACTCCTCAAATGTAAAATTGTTATCAGAATTTAATGTTCGAGCATTAAACTCTTTTGCTCCAAAATATACACTATCTGCACCATTTTCGACAGCAACTTTTAGGCATTCCATGTTTTTTGCTGGCACTAATAATTCTATTTTCTTCATTTTCTACACCTCATTATTAATTTTTATACAAAATCAACATTTGTACCATTAATAATTACTTTTTCATAATCAATAGTAACTGTCAATAAATCATAATCGTTTTCTTCTAATTTTTCAGCTTTATCAAAATTATTTACTAACCATTTTGTTCCATCTTTAATTGAATTATCAATTTTTTCTATTAATTCTACATCTTCTATTATTCTCCTACTATTTATTAAAGCCTTTAAAGCATCTGTATTTTTATCAATATTACCAGCTTCCCAGTATCCATCATATATGTTTTGATTATTTATAATAAATTCGATTCCTTTTTTTACACTTTCTATACATTCCTTATCTAAATTAATCCCTCTAACGGCATCTGATGTAGTTCCTATTCTACTTCTAACTCTATCTACTTCATGCCAACCGCCATCTGGCATTTGTTTTTCCACCATCCAATTAGTATCTTTGTTCCAAAATTCTTGCAATTTTTTTATCTGTTTTTCATTAAGGAATTTATATTTTTTATTAAAATATAATATATAATATTCTGTTTGCATCAAATAATGTAATCTATCTATAATTCCATGTCCAAATGTTCTATTTATATTATAGTGCATATCATGATTGTCAATAATATAATCTACACTTTTATTGACTGAACTTATAATCTTATTTATATATTCTGAATCAGAATTATTTTTTTGTATTACAAATAACGACCATAATAATCTATGTATATTTACAACTGTATCTCCAAAATTACGATGCTTATCCCTATTACCCCATTCTCCGTTTTCTTTTTGCATCTCTATAATTAAATCACATACTTGTTTAATCCTATCTGTTATTTCAAATTGTAAAACAACTCTCCATATATGATGAACCAAATTTAAACTTTTATTTTCAAATAAATTATTATCTTTGTTTAAATAGTTATAATATTCTTTATTAAATTGTATAATATTTTCAAATTTATACATTGTTATCTTTCTCCTCTATCAATTTCTTCCATTTTTTCTGGTTCAATTCTTTCATAACCAAACTCTACTATATTAGCTGGAATTGTTTCACTAATTGAATGTAGTACTTTTGCTATGTTTTGTTTATATTGTTCTTCCGAAATATTTGAAATTCCTAACCAATCAGGATGTTCGGAATTATTAAATTCTTCTACAGCTAAAGAAATTCTTGACATTTTAATAGTATCACTGCATGGTGTTATATTTGTTTTTGCATCTTTTTTGATTGACGGGAACAATATACTTTTTACTTTTCCTGTTGTAGTAGATAAACATCCTATTTGATTAATAAACTCACTTCTTGTATATCTTTTTTTCTCTGTTGGTTTATAATATCCAGAAATTTTTATACCTTTAAATCTCTCAGGACATATTCTCATTGTACCATATCCCACATTTACTGTGCTTGACATACTATGTGCTAATAACTGACCATCATTATCAACTTCTAATAATAATCTATCATTATCAAGGAAATTATATTTATCGCTAGCAAGGAAATTACATAATAATGTTGTCTTTCCAGCTGCTTTTTCTCCTGGTATTAAAATACATCTTCCTTGCTTATCTGCTACAGCTGCTGAATGTAATGCTACTCGTCCTAATGCTAAACTTTTCCTATAATATATTTCTCTGACAATTCTATATAAATTATCTTCTTTTCCTTTCTGTCCACCATATAAAAAATATGCTTTTTTATCCATATCTTGCAAAATATATTCATCATTTAGTGGAATTCTATATATTATATTACCATCTGCCTCTATTTTCTTTCCAGAAACATGCTGTTCAGGAGTTCCTCCATGTATTACAATTTCTCTTCCTTGTTCTGATAATCTCTTTATACTTTCGTTCAAATCTTTTTTATCTCTAAAGAAAATTCTTGTAATATCATATTCTATATTATTATCTGGTTTATTTTCAAATGAGATAAATCTTTGTATATCTTCAAAAATACTTTCATCTTCTGCCTCTATAATAAATGCAAAATTATCTTTGTAAAACTTCTTCACAAAAACTTTTCTTTCATTTTTGAAATAAGTACTCATTTTTTTCACCTACTTTAATCTTTTCTTAATACTTTTACAAATTAGTTCTATTACTTCGTTAGAATATTCTTTGTTATAATAATTATACTTAACATTTGATATTTCCGATAGACCTGTTACCATTGGTGAATAATTATTATTCTCATTTAAAAATATTTCTATATCCTTATTATTAGCTGAAGCCCATCCAAGCTCTACATGCACTCCACCTGAAGCTGGAACTCCAGGAATAACACACATTAAATCACATTTTTTTATTGTTTCAAAATCTATTTTTGTACTTTCTTTATCAGATGTATATTCTTTTCCATAATTTTCTCTTTCTACTGCCAAAAAATAATCTACTCCTAATTTTTTTATTTCTTTTGTTAATTTTTCAAAAAACTCTTTATATTCTTTTTTTACCTTATATTCTTCATCACATAATTGTGAATATGGCGTTGCTAAAAATACTAACATTTAATTTTTCTCCTATTCATAAAATTTGTCAGGAAATTCTCTAAAATTATTATTTTTTCTTGACATTTTTCTACATATTGGACATTCTTCTTCTTCATAATCTTTTAAATATTGTAGTACAATTTTAGTTGTTCTTTCCCTACAAGATTTTATTGACTCAACATATTCTTTTTTCTTTTCATTTTTTTCTAATCCGTCAATATAATCATTTCTACTATTTGGATCATCTATTTGAACAGCTACGGCTGCATAACACATTTGGTTAAGTTTCGCTAATGTAGCTTCTGGATCACAAGTCTGTCCTACAACATCCCACCCCATTTTATTATAAAATTTTAATTCTCCTTTTGTTTCTATTCTTGGCCATCCATAAAATGTTACATATGTAGCATCTGTTTTAACTGGGAAATCCATTTTTTTTGCTGCTTCACATAACTTTCTTGTTAATTGTGGGCAAAAAGGTTCATACATTTCTGCATTATGAAATGATATATTTCTATCCCAGTTAATACCATATCCTGACATTCCAATTAAATCTCCTAAAACATATACTGAACCCTGTGGCATTTCTGGATTAATTCCTCCTACTACAAAAGTTCCAATAACTTTTGTTACTCCTCTATTTTTTATTGCTTCAATAGTTTGTTGGAAGTTAATTTCATTTGATGGAACTTTTTGTCCATTAAATCTTCCATAAATAACTAAAACTGGAACATTATATACATATCCCTCAAAGCACCTATCTACTGGTCCAAATGAAGTATCAATAGTTACCCTTTTTAAGTTAAATTTTTCAATCATTTCATCATTTCTCATAATTAATGCTACTTTTGGCTTAAATTCATTCATTTTTTATTCCTCCTAATTTTTAAAAAATAATGTTGGTAAATAATCATCATGCACAGATATTCTGCCATGTTTTTCTATATCAAATTTTGTATCTGGTATTTCATCTTTATATCTTGTAGGGCAATATGGATCTCTTTCATTTAATGTTCCATACCATAAAATTCTTCTATCATATACCCCACCTTTGCATTTATCTTTAATAATACAATTCTCACATTCTTTTGGAATCTCTGCATTTTCAAAAGCTTCAAAATAAATTTTTGATAATATTTTTTCATCTTTTATATTATACTTATTACTATATTTTTCACTTATCAAATATGTTGAAGGACATATATTCCCATTTGGTAAGATTCTAATACTACCTATACCTGTATTTTCTTTTATATTTGTATCATTTGTATATAAATTTCCAATCAAAGCATCACTTAGTGCTATTATTTTATATTTTTTATTTATATATTTTAAAGTATCATTTAATGTTTTATAACTTAACTTAAATCTTTCATTAATTTCTTCTTTTTCACTAACAGGTCTATATATATTAAGTCTTAATAGTGCATTATATTTTTTAGCAATTTGAAATAATCCATCAATATTTTTTTTATTCATAGTATCTTCAAAACCAACAAAAACAATTGTTATCTTTTTATTAGTTTTTTGTAGGATTTCTAATGTTTGAATTGCCCAATCATATGCTTTTGGTTGTCCTCTAAAATCACAATGTTTATCTTTATCCTCAAAATCCAGTGAAATATCAACCTCATCTATGGCTTTCATAAATATATCCATAAATCTTGGATTCTCTAATACCCTTTTTGAAATATATCCATTAGTTGTTACAGATTGTGTTATATTAGGATATTTTTCTCTTACATATTCAATAAAATAAAAAAAGTCATCTAATATAGCATTTTCTCCAGTTCCATAATTTATTGAATCTATTTGTTCATAATTTTCATTAACAAAATTTTTCCAATCTTCTATAGATATATCTTTACTTTTTTCTCTCGTTTCCTTGCTATAACAGAATTTACAATTCATATTACATAAATTAGTTAAACCCCAACCAATATTAAATTTTTTCATAAAAAAACCTCCATTTAAGTAATTATACCTTAAATGGAAATATTATACAATTTATATTTATTTATGCTATGTATAAAATTTTTTTATACTTAAACATATATTTTTTGTTATTTTTTTATAATATATTTTAAGAAACATTTACATGTTCTCGACAATTCTTCACTTTTTGTAATTATATAAATATCAAAATATGGTAACTCATTATCAATTTGAATTTTTTGCATAAAATCATACTGTTTTACCATTTTCTCAAATAAATACCCGATTCCTATATTATGTCTTATCATTTCAACTATCATTTCACTAGTAGTTACTTCATATAAAGGTTCAAATTCTACTTTATATTTTTTATAGACTTTTTTTAACTCTTTGGTATTACTGGATGAAACACTTGGTGTAATTATTGGTATAGATTGTTCATTCAATGATTTTAAGTCATATTTTTTATTTAAAAGTTGAGTTTGAATTCTATTACATGCGAAAACACATTTTTCCCTTGAAATTTTTTGTACAATAAAGTTATTAGTATTATCAAAAGGTGCACTATCAATTATTAAATCCAATTCATTATTTTTTAACATTTCGAATAACTCTTTTGTTGGTTTACTGACTAATTTCATCCTTATTTTTGGAAAATTTTTATTAAATTCTTTAATTTTATCAGTTAATAAAAATATACTTATATGAGATGGGACTCCTATAATAATTTTTCCTATTTCAATCTTGTTAAATTCTTCAAGCCTTCTTATTCCCATTTCAATTCCATTTACTGCATTTTCTATATAAGGCATTATTATCTCTGCTTCAGAAGTTAATTTAAGTGGTCTTGTATCCCTTACAAACAATTTTGCTCCTAAGATTTCTTCCAATTTTTTTACTTTATAGCTTATTGCTGGTTGTGTTGTATTCAACTCTTCTGCTGCTTTAGAAAAGTTTCCATTTTTTTTCACTATATAAAACACTCTATACAAATCTAAATCTACTACTTCTTCTAAATCATTATACATTTTTCTATTTCCTAATCTTTAAATTTTAAATCCTTGTAGTCATGTATATCTAGTCCATATTTCTTATAAATTTCACTTACCTTATCTAAAGACAATTTAACTTTATCAATATCTAACTTTTCAATCATTTCTTCCACTTGTTTTTTATTTTTTCCTTCTATCTCAAGATAAGTTGGAATCATAGGCCATGTATCAATATCAAACTCTACATTACCTAATCTATATATAGTTCTCTTGTTTTCTTGATACATACTATGCTCATATCCTAACAAATTCATTATTTCATTAGTTTTTTCAAAATCTGATACTTCTATTTCTAGTTCTTTTACACTACCTATTTCTTTTTTAGCGGATTTATCTTTAATTGTTAATGTTGTTTTAGTACCATTCGTTCTTAATCTTATAAATCTTCCTCTATATTCTTCATGAAAATTATATAACTTTCTTTTTTGAAAAAATTCACCTTCTTTAATAGCACCAATTTCCAGTAATTTTTTTTCAGTTTCTTCAACATCAATGTCTAAAACTCTTATTTCATATTCATTTTCCACTTTATCATTTCTCCTTTACAATTATTTTTTTATATACATTCTAATTTTCTCCATTTGTTTATAAAAATCATCATCATTCCATTTGTAAAATGTATAATTTTTATCTTTTATTTTTTTTAATTGTATCATTTCATCTATAGTAATATATTTCACTTCACTTAATTCTTCGATTTGTAATTGATAGTCATCTATCTTATACTTTACTTGAACAATATATTCATAACTAAAGTATTTATTTTTTTCATCATTGCTTTTATATACTCCTATAAGGATTATATTTTTATCATACACACTAATACCAAGTTCTTCTTTTAATTCTCTTTTTAGTGCATCTATTGGATTTTCATCTGCTAAAACATGTCCGCCTGTTTTTGACCACATATTTGAATTTTTCTTTTTAACCTTGGATCGTCTTTGAAGTAAAACCTCTCCCTTATCATTTATAATCCAACATGAAACATGTCTATGCCATAAGTTATTTTCATGAATATACTGCCTTGTTTCTTTTTTATTTGTTAATTCATTATTTTTATCAACTATATCAAGTATTTCCATATTTATTCCTTTTCTAAAAGAAAACAAGCAATTTAATATTACTTATGATTGTCTTTCGAAATTTTTATTTATTTTCTATTATTCTACTATATATTACATTTAATATCAATAGATTTTATAATAATAAAGAAAATATATAAATCTTATTTTCTTGATTTTCCTGTACTTAATATATAATATTTACTTTCAATTATTTTTTATTTAGCTATTTTACCATATTTATTTTTTATTGGCTCTAATCAATACTTTTTATAATCATTAACATATCTTATCTTTATAATTGTTGTTATATTTTGTAATTATATAATGCTTTATACAAAGTATCACAAATATAAAATTCTCTGTAACTCCACTCAGTTTTAGTTGTACCTATATACCATCTGCCTTTTTTCTCGTTATCCTTAGCATAGACGGTTTTATTTATTTTAATTATTCTATTGTCTAAATCTACATCTTCCCAGGTTAATGCAAATATTTTTCCTGTTCTCATACCTATATAACAAGCAGTAAGAAATGCACATATAAACACTTTATTATTTTTAAATCTATTTAAAATAATTTCTATTTCTTCATTAGTATAAATGTAGCCTACATCGTTTTTTAAGTCAAATGATAATACTCTAGGTATTTGTAAATCACTTGCTGGATTATTTTTAATAAATCCAAACTAATATGTTGCATCTCTTAATGAACTTTTTATAACTTTTTGATAATTTCTTAATGAATCCTTTGTAGTTGATGTTTGATATAATTTTAATAATGCTTGATTAAGAATAATTTGTTTTCTTTTTCCATTCACTTTCCCTGCTTCAAAGCAATATTGATAAACATTTCCTCTTTTTCTAATATTAATCATCTTATCATCTTCCTTTCTCTTTAATCATTATTATTGTAAATTAAAAAGTGCAGCATGTTTTGCTACACTTAATTTATCAAAATATCATTATCTTTTTTCAATTCATTAAGTTTATTATTACATAAATCTGAATAATTAATTGATTTTAATTGAATTTGCTCTAACATTGCATTTAATAGAATAAAAAAAGCAGTTATAGCATCTTCTCCATACTTTGATATAGTATAATTATTATTTGTTTTATGATTCATTCCAATATATGATTTTTTACCTAATTCTGATTTATCTTCATCACAATAAACTTTTGAAAATATCAATCCTTTTTTATGGACATAAATAAATGTTGGTAACAGTTCATAATCGTATTTTATATTTTTAATATAATCAATTAGCGTATTTTCGCTAACTGAATCATATGCAAAAATGACATTGACATATTCATTTAATTTATCCTCATTATATTTAAAAGATTGTTTGCTCAAATCTAAATGCCTTATGGGTGTTACATCTAGACAATTAGAAGGTTCTCTGTCCAATTCTCTTACAGATTTAATATTTTCTATTGCTTGATTAAATGATTCCTTATCTAACATTGATTTTACTTCTATACTTCCATAAATTGATTCACATGGAGATAAATATGCAGATGAATCTTTTTTAAAATAATTAGAAAATATATTATCAAATATAACTACATCAATTTGTTTACTAATCTTATCATTTTGACTAAAGATTTGTCCTGCTCTCATTCCATAGCATTCTGGTATACAATCTCTTATTACATTAATTAGATCTTCTTCTCTGCAAGTTCCTTTCATTCCATTATGATCATATAATCTACTAGATTCAAGTTTGGCATTTAAAATATTGGAATTTGTTTTTAAAACATCTAACATTTTCATTAATATTTTACCTCCTTTAAAAAAAAATAAAAGATGTCAACAAATTTATTTTCGCTGACATCCTTTATTTTCAATGCTTTTTGTCCACATCTTTATTTAATTTGTTGACAAAGAACAAATTTGTTATTTTTTGAAAATTCATTTTTTCCTTTATTTATGCGTTCTTTCCATGGCAGTTCTTGTATTTTAAGCCCGAACCACATGGACAAGGATCATTTCTACCAACTTTAGGTCCTTCATTTCTAATAGTTCTATCTACATCAGTACCTATTTTTGATCCCCCATCTACACTATGGATTGCTTCCAATGCTGCACCTGTTATCTTTACAGTTTCTTGTCTTTTAGCTTCACCTTGTTGTCTAATATTCATAAGAATCTTCGTAACATCTGTCTTGATATTTTCTATCATTTCTTCGAACATATCCATTCCTTCAATTCTATATTTAACAACAGGATCTTGTTGTCCATAAGCACGAAGACCTATACCATCTTTTAATTCATCCATGTTATCTATATGATTCATCCATTTTTCATCAACTACTTTAAGCATTACGATTCTTTCTAGTTCTCTCATTTCGTCTGAACCAATATCTTGTTCTTTTGATTCATATTTTTCTAATGCTAGTTTTTCTAATTCTTCTGTTATTTTTTCTGGATGGTCTTTATTTTCTTTAATATAGTCTAACATATCTATTCCAAATAGATTTATTATTTCTGTATTTAAAGATTCTATATTTAATTCTTGACTTTCTCCTTCAATGAATAGATTTACTGTTCCTTGCGCTGTTGATTTTATCATATTTAAAATGTTATCATGAATGTTTTCACCATCTAAAACCTGTCTTCTTTGTGCATAGATAATCTCTCTTTGTGCATTCATAACATCATCGTATTTTAATACATTCTTACGAATACTAAAGTTTCTGCCTTCAACTTTCTTTTGAGCATTTTCAACTGCTTTTGAAATCATTTTGGAAGCAATTGGTAAATTTTCATCTGCCCCAAGTGTATTATATACCTTTGTTATTGCATCTCCTCCAAAGATTTTCATTAAATCATCGTCTAATCCAATATAAAATCTAGATTCACCTATATCTCCTTGACGACCAGAACGACCTCTTAATTGGTTGTCAATTCTTCTTGATTCATGTCTTTCTGTTCCTATAATTTTTAATCCACCAGCATCAATTACTTTTTCTTTTTCTTCTTTTATTTTTTCATCATATTTTGAAACTAAAGTTTTAAATTGTTCTCTTGCTCTTAAAATATCTTGATCATCTGTTTCGTAATATGTATCTGCTTCTTCAATTAGTTGATGTGGAACTTTATTTTTTCTCATTTCTTCTTTTGCTAGGAATTCGCTATTTCCACCTAACATGATATCAGTACCACGTCCTGCCATGTTTGTTGCAATTGTAACAGCTCCATATTTACCAGCTTGAGCTACTATTTCAGCTTCTTTTTCATGATATTTAGCGTTTAATACTTCATGTGGTATTCCTTCTTGTTTTAATAATTTGCTTAATTTTTCTGATTTTTCAATTGATACTGTACCAACTAGTACTGGTTGACCTTTGGCATGACTTGCTTTGATACTTTCTACGATTGCTCTATATTTTCCATTTTCATTTTTATAGATAACATCATTTTCATCTTTACGAATCATTGGCTTATTTGTTGGAATTTCTACAACATCAAGATTATATATTTCTTCAAATTCTGCTTCTTCTGTCATGGCAGTACCTGTCATACCAGATAATTTGTCATACATTCTAAAGTAATTTTGGAATGTTATAGTAGCTAATGTTTTTGATTCATCTGCTATTTTTACATGTTCTTTGGCTTCTATTGCTTGATGTAATCCATTGTTATATCTTCTTCCATACATAATACGTCCTGTAAATTCATCAACTATTAATACTTCACCATCTTTTACGATATAATCTATGTCTTTTTTCATGATTCCATGAGCTCTTAAAGCTTGATTTACATGATGAACTAATGTAGAGTTTTCTAAATCGTTGAAGTTTTCTAATCCAAAGAATTCTTCTGCCTTTTTTATACCTTTTTGTGTTAGTGATGCCGATTTTGCTTTTAAGTCTACAATATAATCATATTTTTCATTATCTTCTGCTTGCTCAAAATCTTTTACATCTTCTTCAACAATAATTTTTGGTGTTAATCTTTTAACGAATTCGTTTGCTTTTTTATATAAATCTGAAGATTCTGTTCCACGTCCAGATATAATCAAAGGTGTTCTTGCTTCATCAATTAAGATACTATCAATTTCATCGACAATCGCATAGTGTAATCCTCTTTGTACCAATTGATTCTTGTAAATTACCATATTGTCTCTTAAATAGTCAAATCCAAATTCGTTGTTTGTACCATAAGTAACATCTGCTGAATATGCTTCTTGTTTTTGCTTTGGTTCCATTCCAGCAATTACTAATCCAACAGAAAGCCCTAAAAATTTATATAATTTTCCCATCCATTCACTATCTCTTTTGGCTAAGTAATCGTTTACTGTGATTACATGTACTCCTTTTCCTTCTAAAGCATTTAAGTATACTGGAAGTGTAGCAACAAGTGTTTTTCCTTCACCTGTTTTCATTTCTGCAATTCTTCCTTGGTGTAAAACGATTCCTCCTATTAATTGAACATCAAAATGCCTTAATCCTAGAACTCTTTTTGATGCTTCTCTTACTACTGCAAATGTTTCTGGTAATATATCATCTAATGTTTTTCCTTCTTTTAATTGTTGTTTAAAATAGTCTGTTTTAGCTCTTAATTCACTATCTGTCAATTTTGACATTTCTTCTTCTAGACCATTAATTTTCTCTACTATTGGCTTTACTCTTTTTATTTCTTTTTCACTATAAGTCTTAAATAATCCCATATTGATTTTCATCCTCTCTTCTGTTTATTTTTATACTTTGTTACTATATCATTAAAATGTTTTTTTATCAAGTAATTTGGGGAAAATTTTTAAATATATAATAATAACAGTTTAGAGTCTAAGGGGAGAAGAATGATTTCTTAAGCAAGCTTCTCGGCTTGCTCCATTTTTCCACGGCACATTCGAAGCTTGCTTAAGAAATCATTCTTCTCCCCTTAGACTCTAGAAGTCGCATTATATAGTTACAGTCATATTTTGATTTTCTCTTCATAACATTAAATAAGATTAATTGAAAAGAGGAATTTTTATGTTTGTCTGTAATGTAAAAATTAATGGTAGTAAAGTATTTAAATATTTTTTTATTGGAATTGTAATTTTAGTTATTTGTATATTATGTTTTGTTACTTTTAAAATATTTTCTGGTGCAAATGATGCCTCTAATAATAGCAATCATATGACTCAAAATTCTGTTTCCAAAATAGCAACTACTAATTATACAAATGTTTTAAAGGCTGTACATGAAAATATTGATGCTTATGTGGGGTTAAAAATTAATTTTACAGGTTATGTTTATCGTGTTTTGGATTTAAATGATAATCAATTTATTTTATCTAGAGATATGATTGTTACTTCAGATTTTCAATCTGTTGTAGTTGGCTTTTTATGTGAGGCTGAAAATGCTAAAGATTTTGCTAATGATACTTGGGTTGAAGTGACTGGTGAAATAACTAAAGGTGATTATCATGGTGATATGCCAATTATTAAAGTTACAGAAATTAAAACTGTTGATAAACCTAATGATGAGTATGTTTATCCTCCTGATGAAAGTTATATTCCTACTAGTAGGGTTTTGTGAAGTAAATAACATTAAGCAAGAACAAACTTATAAATGCAATTATGAATTGTGCGAACATTAATTTTAGTAATTAATATTTGCATAATTCTTTATTTTATAGTATTATGATGGTTAGTAAGTAAAATATATTATAAGGAGGATTAAGTATGCCAGGATATGTAATACATTTATCAGTAGCAGAAGAATATTTAAGGAAGCAGACAAAAGTCAAGGAGAATTATGATGAGTTTATTGAGGGAGTAATATATCCAGATAGTGTTACTGACAAATCATTAACCCATTATGGTAAAAGTAGTTCTTATTCAAATTTATATAACTTTTTAAAAGAACGTGAATTGAAAAATAGTTTTAACAGAGGTTATTTTTTACATTTATTAACAGATTATTTATTTTATAACAAATATATCGATTTTTTTTCAAAAGATATATATAATGATTATGATATTTTAAATAGGCAATTAATTGACAAATATAATGTGACTTTACCCGAAAAAATAAAAAAATATGTATTTTTTAAGGAAAATTTAGAATTAAAAATTTTATCTCTTCCTTTAGTTGAAAAAATCATAACTGATATTTCAAGTATGCAATTAGATGATATTGCTAGACAAGTTCAAAATGATCCAGAAAAGTGGACAACTTTTAGACCTCTTAAACGATAAAATAATTTAAGTTACATAGAACACTTGAAAAATTATGTAAAATAATATATAATGTATTTATACAAAAAGTTGAAAGGAGCGATTATATGAAAAAACCTGTTGGTTACATTTACTCTGCATGTGAGTTTTTGACCATTGAATTAATTCAACGGATAGAAGAAGCTCATAAAGAATATAAAGCTGTAGGTGTTGGCGTTTATTCTGATGAATTTTTTCTTAATCAAAATGGACGAAATCCTATAAAATCTTACAACGATCGGAGTAAATTAGTAAAGGCTTTAAAAGGTGTGGATTTTGTTTTCAAAGTAGATTCTGAAAATGAGATTAAAGAATTTCCTATGGAAATGGATGAATCAACTAAAATTGATTTTCCAAAGCCTTATCATGTGGCTTATGCACCAGGAACATATGATCTTTTTCATGAAGGTCACCTTGAACATCTTCGAGAAGTAAAAGCAGTATGCGATATATTAATCGTAGGAGTAAATTCAGATGAGCTTGTTTGGAAAAACAAGAAAAAGAAAACAAAAATTTCTGAAGATGAGAGATGTAATATTATTGCTAAATTGGATTTTGTTGACTATTCTTTTATCATAAGGAAAAATTTAAAATCTTATGAAACCCAGCAGTGTACAAAACTTAGCGGTAAACCAGTAGATGTGATTTTCTTTGGCTCGGATTTAAGAAATGTAGATGTGCATAATGATACGAATATTCCAATTCTTTTTACAGAAAGGGACCCTCTTCTTATGCAAATACGAAGTTCAACGTATTATCGTAAAATACTTGAAAAACTGAGCCACTAATCGTTTCTAAGGAGAATAAATGAATTTGTTAATATTTTATAATTCATTTATTCTCCTATCTTTTTATTGTGTTAGAAATCATTTTACAGGTAAGATTATTTTCTATCGCAAATGTTAGTATAAACTTTTAGTAGGGAAAATTTGATAAAAAAATTGAATAAGAGATACCAATTTGATAGAATATTTTTA
>CALXJX010000030.1 GCA_944388735.1 uncultured Clostridia bacterium | reverse complement strand
CAAATATAGTGAAATCCTTATACAATTATAATTATTAAAAATTATATACAAATGTAATTTATATTTAGTTTGTGCCATTGGGGACGTGTTTGTTTGGCACAAATATAGTGAAATCCTTATACAATTATAATTATTAAAAATTATATACAAATGTAATTTATATTTAGTTTGTGCCAAACAAACACGTCCCCAATGGCACAAAAGCAATTGATTTTTTCTAACAAATATAGTACAATAATCTTACAAAAATGTAAGATAAAAAATAATGAAAAAATATAGGTGATAAAAAATGTTAGAAAAAATCAGCTCACCACAGGATGTAAAAGAGTTAAACATAGAAGAAAAAAAAGAACTAGCAGAAGAAATCAGAAAATATATTTTAGAGGTAGTGTCTGAAAATGGGGGACATCTAGCCTCTAATTTGGGTGTAGTAGAATTAACAATAGCACTTCATAGTGTGTTTAATCTACCAGAAGACAAAATAGTATGGGATGTAGGACATCAAACTTACGTACATAAGATAATAACAGGGAGAAAAGAGCAATTAAAAACACTTAGAAAATTAAATGGTATAGCAGGATTTCCTAAAACAAAAGAATCTGAAACAGATTGCTTTAATACTGGGCACAGCAGCACATCTATATCAGCAGCATTAGGAATGGCAAGAGCAAGAGATTTAAAAGGAGAGAATAATTCTGTATTAGCAGTTATAGGAGATGGGGCTTTAACAGGAGGAATGGCATTAGAAGCTTTAAATGATGCTGGATGCAGTCAAACAAGACTTACTGTTATTCTAAATGACAATGAAATGAGTATTTCAAAAAATATCGGTGGAGTTAATATGCTATTAACAAAACTTAGAACAAAGCGTACATATACTAAATCAAGTATTTCAATAAAAAAAATTATTAATAAAATACCATTGATCGGAAAACCAACAGTAAAAGTAATTCAAAGAATAAAAAGAAGTATAAAGCAATTAATTATTCCAAAAAT
This sequence comes from uncultured Clostridia bacterium, assembly GCA_944388735.1. Lineage (GTDB taxonomy): Bacteria > Bacillota > Clostridia > TANB77 > CAG-508 > CAG-269. The sequence continues at coordinate 18,085 of CALXJX010000030.1, read as the reverse complement.
GTTCTTTGAAGATATAGGTTTTAGATATTTAGGACCAGTGGACGGACATAACATAGAAGAACTGGAAAGAATGCTAAAAATAAGTAAGCAATTAGAAGGTCCAGTACTAATACATGTTTTAACTAAAAAAGGAAAAGGGTACAAAATTGCAGAAGAAAATCCAGATAAATTTCATGCAACAGGACCTTTTGATATTGAAACTGGTAATCCAAAAAAAGAAAAGAAAAAAGATTATTCAAAAGTATTTGGAGATAAATTAGTAGAATTAGCAAAACAAAATGAAAAGATAGTCGCAATTACAGCATCTATGAAAGACGGAACAGGCTTAACAACATTTGCTAATGAATTTCCTAATAGATTTTTTGATATAGGAATAGCAGAACAACACGCATTAGGTTTAGCAGCGGGAATGGCAAAAGCGGGAATGATACCAATAGTACCAATATATTCATCTTTTTATCAGAGAGGATATGACCAAGTTATACATGATATTGCTCTTCAAAATTTGCCAGTTGTTATGTGTGTGGATAGAGCGGGTGTTGTTGGTGCGGACCGGAGAGACTCACCAAGGAACATTAGATATGTCATTTTTTAGATTAATACCTAATTTGGTAATAATGGCACCAAAGAATTTTGAAGAGTTAGAACAAATGTTAGAATTTGCTACTAAATTGCAAAAGCCAGTGGTTATTAGATATCCAAGAGGTGGAGAAGATAATTACAAGTTTGATAAGCACGAAGTAATCAAATTTGGACAAGCTGAAATTTTGAAACAAGGTACAGATGTGACGATTATAGGTATAGGCAAAACAGTTGTAAGAGCAATGAAGATTGCAGAAGATTTAGAAAAAGAGGATATTCATTCAGAAGTTATAAATGCAAGATTTTTAAAGCCGTTAGATAACAAAACTATAAAAGCATCTATTGAAAAAACAAAAGCAGTAATAACAATTGAAGACGGAACAAAAATAAATGGCTTAGGAACGGCAGTGGAAGAATTGATTTTAGAAGAAAATTTAGAGAATGTCAAAATAAAAAAATACGGATATCCAGACAAATTTATAGAACATGGAACAGTCGAAGAATTGGAAGAATTGTACCATGTTGACCAAAAAAGTATAGAAAAAGAAATTAAAGAGAATTATATAAAAGAAAAGACAATAAATAATAAGGAGAAAAGGAAATTAAAATATGTACAAACAGGAATTGTTAAATCAATATAAAAAGCAAGAAGATAAAATTTGTTTATCAAAAGTACTAGATAAGATAGAGGCATCAAAAAATAAAGAAAAAATAGAAAATACAGATTTTTTAGATATGTATCAAGTGGCTTTGGTAAAGAATTTTTTAAAGAAAAATGAAATAAATAATGGTTTTGGTAAAAGCATTTTATACGGAGGATATGATGAGGCAGAAAGAAAAGTTTTAATAGCATATCCTGATAAGTATGATAATAATATGTTAGAGAAAAACTATTCTAAAATATTGAGAATTGTAAGGGTTACATTACCTGAAGAAGAAAAGGGAAAATATACTCATAGAAATTATTTGGGTGGAATTATAAAATTAGGTCTTAGCAGAGAGAAAGTAGGAGATATAATTGTTTATGATTCAGGGGCAGATATAATTGTTGTAGATGATTTTGCAAATATCCTAAAGGAACAATTGCCATCTCTTACAAGGTTTTCAAATAGCACAATTGAAATTAAAGAGATTACAGAGTTAGTCCACCAAGAAGTTAAGGTGGAAGAGATAAAGGTTATTGTTCCGTCTTTAAGGTTAGATAATTTTGTTTCTGATTTAGCAAGAACTTCTAGAAATAAAGCTACTCAAATTATTGCTCAGGAAAGAGTTTTTATAAATGGGCAATTAGAGACGAAACCTTCTAAACAGATAAAGCTTAATGATATTATTACTATTAGAGGAAAAGGTAGATTTGTAGTTAAGGGCTTTGAGGGGACTACAAGGAGCGGAAGAACTGTGGTTATTATTGAGAAGTTTGTGTAAAAATTGCCATTGAGAGACGGATTTGTTTCTTATATAAAAAACAGAACAATTATAGGATTATGAAAAACAAGCTTAGTAATATCAGCAACTTCCATAATTTTTAGAAGGATTTAAAGTGATGTTCCATTTCATAACAATAGCATTTGAACTATCGGGATAATAATTTTTCCTGATAGAAACCACCTTAAAACCAAACTTCTTATACAACTTAATAGCAGCAACATTCTTCTCACTAACCTCAAGATTAAGAGAATGTAAATGAAAAGAATTAAATAAATCAATTAGATTTTTTAAAAGCAAAGAGCCAATGCCATAACATCTATAACTTTGTTTAACAGCAATATTCATAATATCAGCCTCATCAACTAAAATCTTAAAGCCAGCAAAACCCACAACCTCATCCTTATATTTAGCAACTAGAAACTTAGAAGAATTAGCCTGTAATTCCTCTTTCAAAATATTAGCACTCCAAAAAGCATCAAAATCAGAAGAAAAAATATACTCAATAGCATAAAAATCTTCTAAAGTCATTTGAGTAATATTTATATTTTTTAGCTTCTCCTCAAGTTGAACTTGAGCCTGAGGCTTTTTTAAATATAAAGGCAAAATATCAGTACTTTCGTTTATATCTTTGAAAGTAGAAAATTTGTGTAATCCAGCTAATCCAAGAGAATATGAATTTAGTACATTATTATTTCCATTAGCAATTTTGTACGCAGAAGATTTAGAAAGAATTTTATCTTTATAAGAAACAGCACCGTCACCAACAAAAAAGATATTATTAGGGAAAGAACCTAACATTTCAAGGGCATCATCTATATTATTAGCAGTTGGAGAAACAAGTTCTGTATAATTATCATTTTCATGTCTATATAAAGCAAAATAGCAATTATTATTTTTGCAATCTATTAAACTACATATTAAACCATTTTCTTTTATATTATAGGCTAAAGCTTCCAATGAAGAAATTCCGACACAATTAATAGAAAAGCTATCGCAAAAAGCTTTAGCAGTTGCAACACCAATTCTAATGCCAGTAAAAGAACCAGGACCTTTATCACAAACAATTAAATCAATGTCATTTAAAGATAAATTACATTTTGCAAAAGCATCTTTTATCATTGGCATTAAATTTTCAGAATGAGTTGTACCTGTATCACAATCTAATTTACATATTAAATTTGTGTTTTCCATAATAGAAACACCACAAACACTACTTGCTGTATCTATTGATAAAATCTTCAAATTTATCCACTCCTTTATTACCATGAAATTCACATTCTAAAATTCGTCTATTTTCATCATTAAAATCTCTTTTAAAAAATATATGAATATAATCAGGTGGCAAAACATCTAAAATCATCTCGCCCCATTCAATAATACATAATCCTTTGTCGAAATATTCTTCTCCACCAATTTCTAAAAATTCAGAAGAGTCAGATAATCTATAAACATCAAAATGATAAATATTCATATTTTTAGCATTATATTCATTGACAATTGTGAAAGTAGGGCTAGAAATTTCATCTTCTAAACCGAAATATGATAGAATTCCTTGAGTGAGTTTGGTCTTACCAGAACCTAAATCACCAGATAAAACTAATATATCATTAGAGGTTAAGAATGATGCTAGGTCTTTTCCAAATGATAGTGTTTCATTTTCATTATTTAATTCTATTTTAAAAGTTTTCATATTATCTTTCAACCCTTTCTTGTCAAAATATGGAGATTTACGAGTATTCTTGCTGTATATTATAATATAAAATTAATAAAAATACAATTATTATTTGAATTTCAGTGTTTTTAAGCTAGAGTTGTGATATTATCATTCTTGTCATCTCCTCGGCTTGTTCCATAGATTATAAATTCTAAGTTTAAAATAACTGAGCCTCTCGTTAATCACGCTTCCTCAGTTATTTTAAGCTAAGAATTTATACATCTATTCCACGGCACATTCGGAGCTGACTTCAAATGATAATATCACAACTCTAGCCTAAAAATACTGGAACTTAAATTATTACAATAATATTACAATATAAAAAGATTTATAAAAAATATTGAAATATCCATAAAGATAAATTATAATAAAATTAATTGAAAACTTTAATCAAACTACATAATACAGAAATAATAAAAAACAAAATAAGTATATAAAAAAAGGATATAGGAATCCTAAAACCTAAATATAAAAAACAAGGAATGATAAAGATATGGATAATTTTGCAGAATACATATTAAACGAAGAAAATTTATCAGCTAAAATGGAAATAACATATTATTTAGCAAAAAAAACAAAAATATTCTTTGATAAATCAGTAATCTTCAAAACAGAATTAGCTAGAATGTTTATAGATTATATGAAAATCGAGGTAGATAGAAATGCAATTTTAACTGCATGTTTATTATGCAATTGTAAAAAAATAGACAATGCACAAGACATAGAAAAAATTCATTCTTATGCAAAAGAAGGAGCAGAATATCTAAGAGGTTTGGGATTTTCAAAACGATTTGCAAAAATGTGTGAAGAATTAAACAGATATAGTGGAAGCAATCCTAGAGAAAGAGAAAGTGATGTATTAGAATTAGTAGATCAATTTGGAGGGATGCTACTAGATAGACCAGAAAGAATAGGATTTCAACCAGATGAAGCATTAGTTTTATTAGAGCATAGAAACTTAAAAGATATATATAATAGATATTTACATACATTTCAAGAATTTGTAGAAATGTTAGAAAATACAGAACTACATGATCGAACAGATATAAAAACTTTGAGATATTTAGTAAAATTATATAATGAAGCAACAGATGTAAAAGAATTTATTAAAGTAGTATGCTATGAATTTGAACCAAAAATAGATGAAGCTATTATGAAATATAATGAACACATCGAAAAAGGAATGTTTGAGAAATCAAATATACCACTTTTCAGTGAAGAAACAACAAGAAAGATATTGTCACATATAGCAATGGAAAATGAAGAAACATCAAATACAAATTAAAAATAAAAAATAAGAAGAGTTGCTATAATAAAGCAACTCAAATTTGTTCTAGGAGGAAAAATAAATGTATGAAATATTTGCAGATTTACATGTACATATAGGAAGAAGTGAAAAGGGCAAACCAATAAAAATTACAGCAGCAAGGAGTTTAAACTTTGCTAATATTGCAAAAGAATGTGCCCAAAGAAAAGGAATAAATGTCGTAGGAATTATAGATTGTGCATCACCTTATGTAATAGAAGACATTGAGAATTTTCTAAAAACGGGAGATGCTTATGAACTAGAAGACGGAGGAATTATTTACAAAGATAAAGTCTGTATTTTATTAGGAAGCGAAGTAGAAACATCCGAAAAAGGTAGAAATGGAAAGTGTGGAGCAGCACATAATATATGCTTTTTCCCACATTTATCAGATATTAAAAGTTTTTCAAATGAAATGAGTCAGCATATAAAAAATATTACATTAAGTACTCAAAGGTCAGATATATCAGGATATGATTTAATAGATATAGTAGAAAAATATAATGGAATTTTAATACCAGCACATGTATTTACTCCACACAAAAGCTACTATGGTAATTGTACAGATAGATTAGAAAATATATTTAAGGAAAAATTTGAAAAAATATTTGCAATAGAGCTAGGTTTAAGTTCAGATACATATTTAGCAGATACAATTTCAGAATTAGAAACAAAAACATTCTTAACTAATTCAGATGCACATTCATTGCCTAAAATAGCAAGAGAATATAATAAAATGCAAGTAGAGGATATTTCTTTTAAAGAAATTGTAAAAGCATTAAAAAATGAAGAAGGAAGGAAAATAATAGCAAATTATGGTTTAGATCCAAAATTGGGAAAATATCATAGAACTTATTGTGATGATTGTGAAAAATCAATAGAAACAAAAGAGCCAATTGAAATATGTCCAATTTGTGGAGGAAAAAATATTACTTTTGGGGTCTGGGATAGAATAGAACTAATAAAGGATAAAGAAAAAACTAAAAGTCCAGAAAATAGACCTCCATATATTTACCAAGTTCCTTTGGGATTTATACCAGGAGTTGGGGGCAAAACTATTGAGAAATTGTTAAATACTTTTGATACTGAAATGAATATTTTGCATAAGCTATCAAAAGATGATTTAGAAGCTGTTGTGGGAGAAAAGGTTGCTAACAGCATCGAACTAGCTAGAAATGGAAATTGCCAAGTTCATTCAGGTGGAGGAGGAGTTTATGGTAGAATAGACTTAAACTAATGTGCCATTGGGGACGTGTTTGTTTGGCACAAAATATATAAATATTAAAAACTTTTAAACATTTTAAGCAAAGAATATATTTTGTGCCAAACAAACACGTCCCCAATGGCACATTTTAGTTCTAAAATTTTTCTTATCGAATACACATTATGTATAAACGATAAGGAGAATGGATATGAATAAAAACAAAGGAATAAAAATAAAAGAAACAATTGTAAATCATATAATGAATAACAAAAAAGAATATATAATAGTTTCGCTCATATTTATAATAGGAATATTTTTAGGAGTATTATTTATAAACAACATTCAAGAAGGAGCAAAAGAAGAGATAACAACATATTTAAACCAATTCGTAGAAAAAATGAAAAACAACCAAGAAATAAATAATATAGAACTATTAAAAACGACAATAGGTCAAAATATAATATTAACAATTATTATATGGTTTTTTGGAACAACAGTCATAGGAATACCCGTAGTATTCGGAGTAGTACTATATAGAGGATTTTGTTTAGGATATACTATTTCAGTGTGTATAACTGTTATGGGACTAACAAAGGGAATATCATTTGTACTAATAAGCTTGTTATTACAAAATATATTGTTTATACCAGCAATATTAGCACTAGCTGTGAGTGGATTTAAGTTATATAAATCTATAACAAAAGACAAGAGAAGAGAAAATATAAAATTTGAAATCATAAGGCACACCATATTTTCAATTGTTATGTTGCTTGTAATGGTAATATCTTCATTGATAGAAATATTTGTATCAACAAACATTTTAAAAAGTGTAATAAAATATTTTTAAAAAAATCAAAAAATGTATTTACATTTTCTAAAAACTTTGATATAACATATATAGTTTATGTAAATAGATAAATTAAATATAAGAGGTAGGGGAAAAATATGGAAAGACAATTAAAATTCTTTTTTAATTTTTTGGCAGAAGACAAGAAATTATCAGACAATACATTACAATCTTATAAAAGAGATTTAAAACAATTTAAAAAGTATTTGGAAGATTGTGAGATTCATTACAATAGAGTAAAAGAAGAAGATATTAAGGATTATGTTAAAGAAATGCAAGAAGAAGGTAAAAAGGCGTCTAGTATTTCTAGAAGTATAGCTTCAATTCGTTCTTTTTATCAATTTGTAGTAAAAAACAAGAAAATGAAGGTAGATCCAACTTTAAATATTCAATCTCCAAAAATTGAAAAAAGAGTGCCAAGTGTACTAACATCAAAAGAAGTAGAATTATTATTAAATCAACCAAAAGATGTAGATTTAAAAGGAATTCGTGATAAAGCAATGCTAGAATTTGCTTATGCTACTGGAATGAGAGTTACAGAGATAATTTCTTTAAATATAGATGATATTAACTTAGATGAAGGATTTGTAACTTGTAAAACAGGAAATAAACAAAGAGTAATACCACTTGGAACAATGTCTTTAAAAGCACTTAAAGAATATATAGAAGAAGCAAGAGATATTTTAGTCAAAAGTGAAAACGAACAAGCACTATTTGTTAACATAAACGGAACAAGGCTTACAAGACAAGGCTTCTGGAAAATCATAAAATATTATAAAGAACAAGCACATATAACAAAAGATATTACACCACATGTATTGAGACATTCTTTTGCAACACATCTTTTACAAAATGGTGCAGATTTAAAGGCTATACAAACAATGTTAGGTCATTCAGATATTTCTTCTACTCAAGTATATATGCAATTTCAAGAAGAAGGATTAAAAAATGTGTATAAAAAAGCACATCCAAGAGCTTAATTAAATATTATAAGTATAAAAATAAGTAAATGTAGAAATATAAATTCTACATTTACTTATTTTTATATATTAGGAATTTCATACAAGTTTTGTAATAGTTTAAAGGTCTAGCAAAAGACATATTTTCTTTCATTGTATTCTAGGCTTGTTCCACCACAGCACATTCGAATCCAATTCAAGAAAACATTTCTTTTGCTAGACCTTTAAACTGATTTAAATGAATATGTAGAGGGATAGTTGATAATTCAAAATAAATATGATAAAATTTGAACAAACAAGAAGATAAAAATAAGGTGAGCAAATGAAAACAAATCAAATAATAAAAATACTAGCAATAATAATATTGCTAATAATATTTATAATCTTACTAGCAATTTCATACTTTACAATTGTAGATATAGAATCAAAAGCAACTGAAGAAATAAAAACAACATGTAACTTAGAAACAAAAAAATATCATGGAAGGAATATATTTGTTATAACACCTAAAGAAGGAGCAACAAATAATTTAAAAATGTTATACTTTCATGGAGGAGCATACATAGCAGAAGCCTCTAAATATCATTGGGATTTTTTAGAAAAGTTAATAAAAGATACAGGAATAACAATTATAATGCCAGACTATCCACTAACTCCAAAATACAATTATAAAGATGTTTTTGAAATGGTGGTACCGTTATATAAAGAAATTATACAAAAGGTAGATACAGAAGAATTAATTTTGGCAGGAGACTCAGCAGGAGGAGGAATAAGTTTAGCACTACTAGAAAGAGCGAAGGAAGAAAACCTAAAAATGCCTAAAAAAACATTATTAATATCTCCATGGCTTGATGTAAGACTAAAAAATGAAAAAATAGGTGAAGTTCAAAAAGTGGATAAAGAGCTAAACAAAGAATCATTAATATTAGCGGGAATATCTTATGCTTCAGAAGACGGAATAAACTCATATTTAGTAAATCCAATAGAAGGAAACTTAAAAGGACTTGAAAATATAGTTATTTTTACAGGAACTTATGACATATTAAATCCGGATGTTCATGTATTAGATGAAAAAGCAAAAAGTGTGGGTACACAAATTACTATAAAAGAATATGATAAAGCAGGACATATATGGATTATCAAACCAAATTCAGAACAAAAAATAATAGATCAAGGCTATCAAGATTTTATAAAAGAAATTTAGATATAGTCAAAAACCACATTTCCTCAGTTATTTTAAATTAAAAATTAAATGAGAGGTCTTAAATTAATGAAAGATAATAAAAATAATAACGAAAATAAAGAGAATAGATTTTATTGGAGAAGACTAGATAATTCAGCAAAAATATTTCCAATATCAGCAGGAAAAAAATACAGTACAGTTTTTAGACTATCAGTAGTCTTAAAAGAAGAAGTTAATCCTCAAATTTTGAAAGAAGCTGTTAAAATGGCTTTAGAAACATATAAATCATTTAAAGTAAGAATGAAACAAGGACTTTTTTGGAATTATCTAGAACATAATCCAAAAGAACCTATAATAGAAGAAGAAAAAGATTACCCATGTAAATATATAAATCCGAAAACTAACAACAATTATCTTTTTAAGGTCACATATTTTGAAAAAAAGATAAATATTGATATATTTCACTCTTTAACTGACGGAAATAGTGGAAATATCTTTTTTAAAGAAATTATATACAATTATTTAGAATTAATGTACCCAGATGTATTTATAAACGAAGAAAGAAAAAGTAAAAAAATTGAATACAATACAGAAGATAGCTACATAAAGAACTATGATAAAAAAGCAAAATCAAATGCCTCTTCAAAAAGAGCATATATTATAAAAGGTAAGAAACTAAAATTAGGTGCAATTGGAGTTATACACGAAATAATTGATTTAGAAGATTTAAAAAAGCAATGTGAGAAAAATGATTGTACAATTACTCAATATTTAACAGCTGTGTTAATATATGCAATTTATGAAGAAAACTATAAATCAAATAATGGAAAAAAACCAATAAAAGTTTGCATACCTGTAAATTTGAAAAAATATTTTCCTTCCAAAACAATGTCAAATTTCTTTTCATATATAACATTAGAAGCGGAAGCACACAAAGAAAACTTGGATACATTTGAAAGAATTCTAGAATTTGTAAAAGAAGATTTTAAAAAGAGATTAACAATTGAAGAGATAATGAGAACAATGTCTGCAAATGTAAAGCTAGGAAATAATCCATTTATAAAAATAATCCCATTAATATTGAAAAGAGCATTAGTAAGGATTAGTTATATTGAAATAAGGAAATATACTACAATTACATTTTCAAATATAGGCAGGATGGGTATTATAGGAAAATATAAAGATTATATAGAATATTTCTTAATGTTAATAGCTCCAGAGCCAGTAGAAAAAATAAAATGTTCTAGTTGTACATTTGAAAATAAAATGACATTTACATTTACATCAATATTACAAGATGTAAAGATAGAGAAGAAATTTTATGAATTTTTAAGACAAAAAGGAATAAAAGTTCAAATAGAAAGTAATGGTGTTTTAGATGATATATCCACAGAAATTAAATAGTAGAAAAAGTGACTTAATTGTTAAGATATTTATTTTTATATCAATATTTATAGGGATAATATTGGTAATAATAAATACGCTAACAACACCTAACATCCATTGGGCCGGTTTTTGTAATGCGGGAATAATATATGTGTGGATAACGGTATTATATTCTATAAATAAAAACATAAATATAGCTGGACATGTATTAATACAAGCGATAGCAATATCAATTTTAACTATATATATAGATTATAAAACTGGATTTAAAGCTTGGTCAATAAATATTGCAGTTCCAATAGTAATTATAATTGCTAATATAACAATGTTAATACTTACAATAATAAGTTATAAAAAATATATAAAATATGCAATATATCAGTTAGTAATAATTGCTATAAGCTTTCTGCCTATATTATTTGTGTATGAAAATTTAGTGCAAGATAAAGTTTTAAGTATAGTAGCAAGTGGAATTTCGGTTTTAAATTTTGTGCTTACTTTAGCATTGTGCTCAAAAGATATAAAAGAAGCTATTATTAGAAAATTTCATGTATGAAATTGTGCTAGAATTGAACTTTGGGTGAACTTTAAAGACTGTCCCCAAAGTTCAAAATGAAAAGAAGTGATAAAATGCAGAAAGTAACTGAAACAAGTTTGGCTTTAAGAAAAGAGACAAAATTTGATAAAATAAGAAACGCATTATTAAGTCTATTCTTAAGTAATGAAGACCTTAAATTTATTCAAAGAATAGATAACTTAATTATGCCAAAAAGACCTGTAAATAAACAAATTATAATCCCAAAAGAAATTAGTAATTAATAAAACAAAAATATACTGATTAATGTCAATTTAAAGAGGATAGACAAGTTGTTGCCTTCAGGAAGGAATGTGATTAAAAATGAAAAATATAAAAGATTACAATTTAGAAGAATTAAAACAAGAATTAATAGATATTGGAGAAAAGAAATTTAGAGCAGAGCAAATATTTAAATGGCTTTATGTAGAAAAAATAAAAAGCTTTGACGAGATGACAAATTTATCATTAGAGCTAAGAGAAAAGTTAAAAGAACAATATACAATTTGTAATTTCGGAATAATAAAAAAACAAGAATCCAAAGACGGAACTAAAAAATATTTATTTGATACTTTAGACGGAAATGCAATAGAAACTGTACTAATGCAATATCACTATGGATATAGTATATGTGTTTCTTCTCAAATTGGATGCAAAATGGGATGCAAATTTTGTGCTTCTACAGGAATAAAATTTGCAAGAAATTTGACAAGCGGAGAAATTGTAGAGCAAATATTAGCAGTTGAACAAGATACAGGAATTAAGATTTCTAATGTGGTGTTTATGGGAATAGGAGAGCCATTAGATAATTATGATAATGTTATTAATGCCATACATATTATTAATAATCCTAAGGGATTGAATATAGGTGCAAGACATATTAGTATCTCTACAAGTGGTTTAGTTCCTAAAATATATCAACTTGCAGATGAGAATATACAATGTACTCTCTCTATTTCATTACATGCTTCTAACAATAAAAAAAGAAGTGAAATGATGCCTGTAAATAATTCATATCCGATTGAAGAATTAATGAAAGCATGTAAATATTATATTGAAAAAACTAATAGAAGGATATCTTTTGAGTATGCTTTAGCAAAAGATAGTAATGATAATTTAGAAGATGCAAAAGAGCTTACAAAACTTTTGAAAGGGATGTTGTGCCACGTAAATTTAATTCCTATTAATAAAATTGAAAATGGAGTGTATACAAAAGCAACAAATACAAATATTTTGAATTTTAGAGATTTTTTAAATGAACATCGGAATTGTTGCTACTATTAGAAGAGAATTGGGATCTGATATTGATGCTGCTTGTGGTCAATTAAGAAGAAAAGAAATAAAAAAAATATCTTAAACTGTTACAAAATATTAATAATATAATAGAAAAATATTGCAAAAAAATATGTATTTCGATATAATACTTATATATTAAAATGAAAAGAGGGATACTATGGAAAAAAATGAAAATTCTAAAAATCCAGAAACAGAGGAAATCAAAAAAAATGCGCAAACAGAGGTAAAACAAGAAGAAATTGAGAAAAAGCTAGACAAAGAAGAAAAGAAAGAGACAAAAAAAGACATAAAAGTAGAAACTAAAAATGCAGAGAAAAGTCAAAATGTAAAGAAAGAAGAAAAACAAAAAGACAACAAAAAAGAATTTAAAACATCAAATGTAAATGATAAGAAAACAAAAAAATCTAAGAAGCGGTTATTGGATAACTGGAATAATTGTAATCTTAGCTCTTATTTTAATTATTAGTGTATTATTATTTATACCAAATACACCAAGAAAAGCAGTTGACGGAATGCTTTCTGCATTAAAACAAGGAGACTTTAATAAAGTCTATGAATACGTAGATTATCAAGAATTATTAGAAAATGCAGAATTAGATAGCCAAAACGCAGAAAATCAGGATAAAGAAAAATTACTTTTTGAGAAATTAGAGTGGAAAATTAATAAAATAAATGAAAACGGAGATAATGCGACAGTTGAAATAGAAATAACAAATAAAGACTTTAATGTAATTATAACAAATTATATGCAAAAAGTATTAAAATCAGCATTTGGCGGAGAAAATATCAGTAATGAAGAATTAGAAAACTATTTATATGAATTACTTGCAGATGATCAAGTTCAGACAGCAACAAATATAAAAACAATTGAGCTTACAAAGCAAGAAGGAAAATGGAAGGTAACAGCAAATTCAGATTTAACATCTGCACTATTACCAGGATTTGAGGATGCTGTTAATTCTTTAAATTCAATAACAGATTAAAAAGAAGTAAAAGTATATTTATTATATATATTATTGCTCAAAAGGTTAATAATATCTTAAAAAATTAACAGTAGCTCAAAAGATTAATAATATCTTAAAATATTAATAGTAGCTCAAAAGATTAATATTATCTTAAAAATTAACAGGGGCTTAAAAAATTAATAACGGTCTAAAAGAGGAAAAATATAATTTCTTGAGAAATAACTTTTAAATGTGCCAAGAAATCATATTTTCCTCTTTTTAAAAATTTGGTTTGTTAATAAATTTTACAATTATTACAATCCAAGCATAATTCTATTCTTTTTTCAAATACTAATTGGAGAGTAGTAATAAATTCATCAATATACCCGTCTATCAAATGAATATATATTTTTTTGGGTAATAGAGTCAAAAGTGAATTTAAGGCATAGTCATTAGAAGAAAAAGAAATATCACTCAGAAATTTTGCTTTAAATATTTCGTCAGAGGTATTTATTACATTTTTATCTTCATCTAATAATACGGAATTAGAGGATGTATAAACTAAATGAAGCGATTCACATTTTGGAGTTTGAGAGTTAACATACAATTTTAACAAAGAAACAAACTCTAAATACTCTTTTTCTACGATATAAGCATTTACAGCTTCATTAACGATATTTTCAAGAATAGATATATAATCTTTAACTCTAAAATTCAGAAAGCCATTTAAAAGTATGGTTTTATTGGCTACAATAAATTCAGAGAAGTCTTTTAAAAGAACATTGAATTTTTTATCAAAGAGTTCAAATAGACTTTCTGTTATAATGTCATAACATATTTCTAATATTTTAGCTCTTTCATTAAAATCAAAGTAAAAATAATTTTGAAAGATAATCTTTTTTAAGAAGTCATCTTCTAATTCATCTACAACTAAAAAAGATAGTAGAGAACTAATCTTGTAAATAAAATAGTCATCATCTTTGCCAAGATAATGAATTATAATATTTTTATAGTATTTAAATTGATTACGGCAGAAACATATATCTTTTAAATCACTGTTTTTTAGTTCATTTGTTAGATAATCTAGCAAATTAGAGTTGTTAGTCTTTATACATAATGATTTCATAAAAAAGAATTCCCCTTTCTAATATAACTAGTATCTACAAAACTTTAAAAAGTTATACAATATATTATGCTAGAGTATTATAAATGTGAAAAATGTGCCATTGGGGACGTGTTTTTTTGGCACAAAAAGAAAATGCTAGTAATATATTTGCTTCAACACATTAAATATATTATTAGCATTTATTTGTTTTTTTTCAGTTTGTGCCAAAAAAACACGTCCCCAATGGCACATTATCCATAAATATGATAGTCAATATCAGGGAAAACACAATCTTTTTTAGAAATATCCTTTAAAAAGTCTTCATCTATTTCATCATTTTTTATTTGATAATACAACTTTGTAAATCTTCCAATATGATCTTTAATTCTTTTTTTAGCATAGTCAACCATGGTACCATTTGTAATAATAAACAACCAATCACTACTTTGAGCAAGTAAAAGTTCACGAGCAGCCTGATTTAAAGCTTTTTTCTTAATGCCTTTTGCCTCAGGATATAACCAAGCTAATTCGCACATTCTATCACCAGCTACATGCAAATGACGGTGAACATAGTCATTTGTTTGATTTAACCATACTTCGCTATACCCATTGGCACCCCAACTTGAACGACAAGGAGAGGCTACTTGAATATTTGGAAATTTATCAATGTATTCTGAAGGTGTGATTAATTCAAAATTGCAATCATCATAATATATTTTCTTGAATAAGATGTATAGCCAATATGGTCCTTCGTACCACCAATGCCCATATAGTTCCGCATCATAAGGACATAATATAATAGGAGGTTGATCCATATATTGAGATAAGTTTTCTATTTGAGCATTTCTACAATCTAAAAAGTGACCAGCTTGTCTTTCTGCTGAATCTTTAGCCCATTGTATATTATAGTAATCTTTGAATTCAGTTTTTCCAGTAATTCTATAATATTTGATACCAGTATGTACTCTAACTCCATTATGGGCAATGTATGGTTTGATATAGTCATAATCAGCATCGTAACCAATATCTCTATAGAATTCTCGATAGTTGAAGTCTCCAGGGTATCCGTTTATAGAACTCCATACTTGCCTTGAAGATTCAATATCACGACCAAATGCTACAACACCTTCTGGAGAAACGATTGGTGCGAATGTACCATAAACAGGAGTAGGGTCAGCATATAAAATTCCATGAGTTTCTGTTATAACATATTCTATTCCAAATTCTTTTAAATATTTATCGGCTTCTGGAACATATCCACATTCTGGTAACCATATTCCACGAGGTTTTCTACCAAAATACCTTTCGTAAGTTTGAACTCCAACAGCAATTTGTGCTTTTATTGTTTTTTCATTGACATATAAGATAGGAAAGTATCCGTGTGTAGCTCCGCAAGTGATGATTTCCAAAACACCTATATCTTGAAAGTGTTTAAAAGCTTCTATTAAGTTACATTTATAAACATCTTTAAATAAATGTAAATCGTTTGAATATCTGTCGAAATAATAATGAGAAAGCTTATTTAATCTTTCATCTCCGGCAGTTCTAGTAATTTCTTTTTTTGAAAGTTCAATTTGACGTCTTAAATATCGCATGTATTTTTTTTGTAGAAGCTTATTGTCTAACATAGAAAGTAAAGGAGGTGTCATTGACATTGTTATTCTGAACTTAACACCTTCGTCTACTAGTTTTTGAAAGTTTGTTAATAATGGAATATAAGTTTCTGATATTGCTTCATATAACCAAGATTCCTCTAAATAATTATCACTTTCTGGGTGATGTATGAATGGAAGATGTGCATGTAATACAAAACTTACATATCCTTTTTTTTGTTGCATTATATAATTCTCCTTTGTATTTTTTAGTATATTTTGTCGAAAGACATTTAATAAATAATGAGGCCGATTATAAAATTAGCCTCACAATTTAAATTAATTATTTAAATTTAGAAGATAGGCTACCGAGAAGATGGGTTCCCTGATGAAGGATTTGATAAATCGTAAAGTTCTTCTATATTTTCATCTTGATAAATTGCTTTATATATATCATAAATATTATAAATTTTACCCATATTTCTAATAAAGCTCAATGTATTTATAGGTTTAGATGTTTGCTCGCCTGTTTTTACATTTCTAAAATATACCATTTTTTGTTCTTTATTAAATAATATTCTATCATTAGGTGATTCGATTTCATTTGATGCAGAAATATAGATATAGTCCGTATTTAATTTTTCCGTTTTTTGAATAGGTCTTCTTCCTAATTCAATTCTATAATCACATTTACTATCAGAAACATGTAAATACCAACTATTTGCGAAATCGTTTATTTCAACTTCAAAACTATAATTTAAACTATCATTATGAACAATTAAAACAGGTCTTGTTGTTTCAAAAAAGTCTTCTCCATATTGTTCTTTGTATTTTTCTCTGTCGTCATCTGAAATATCCCAATATATAAATAAAGTTTTAGGAGTTTGAGCCAAAAGCTTTACAACAGTCTGATTATATCTATAAGGTAAGTCATAATATTCTACTATATCTATCTTCTTATCCTTTGGGTTAGAGACTTTTTTCTTTCTAGCAGTTTTAGCAGTAGAAGAAGGCTTTTTTGTTGCTGTTTTACTTGCTTTTTTAGTAGTCGATGTGGAAGTCGATTTTTTAGTAACTTTCTTAGTTTCTTCAACTGGTTTTTCAGTTACAGTTTTTTTAGAAGTTGCTTTAGTTGTAGCTTTTGCAGTTGCTGTCCTTTTCTTACCAGTGGATGTTTTTGCCACAGTTTTAGTAGACTTCTTTTGACTTGCTTTTTTTGGAGTAGTAGAAGTTGATTTTTTTTCTGTTTTGTCAGTTTTTTCATTTACTTTTTTTTCTATTTCTAATTCTTTTTGTTCTTTTGTTTTTCTTGGCATCAGATATCCTCCTATGTAATCTCTTATTATTCTATAATATATTATACTAAATGAAAAATAAATTCAAGCATAATTTACAATTTTATTAAATTTATAAAATATTAAAAAAAGTATTGCAAAAAAAATAAGGTTTTGATAATATTATGTCGATAAATGATTAATAGATTTTTTAGCAAAAAAATGTACATTGAAAAATTCATATTCTTGAAAAAATAGCAAAGAAATAACTAGAGATGTATATTTATTGCTAAAAAGGTAATCATATTAGTACTGATAATGTGAGGCAAAATATTAATGAAAATGTATAAACAAAAAACAACAAGTGAAAAAGCTTAAAACAAAGTATTAAAGAAACAAAAGAAAGGAGTAACAAAGTGAAAAAAGAAAAAGTAAGAGGGAAAATCAAGAATATGAAAGAAAAGAAATTAAGAAGTAATAAAGCTATAACATTGATAGCTTTGGTGATTACAATTTTGTTCTCTTATGACGAAAAAATAAAATGTAGTAATAGCAAAGGTTTCCTCCTACGAACAATTTTATAATTTATAAAATTTCACATATTTGAAAGATGAATTGTAAAAAATATATACAAGTTCATCTTTTTTTGAATTTATAATGAAATATTTGGAAATAAATGCTATAATACTAA